>JAEMGR010000040.1 GCA_016458225.1 Myxococcaceae bacterium JPH2
CCCGTGAGCCCCACGGTCAGCGCCTCTCAACGCGAGACAGTCCCCGGCATCCCGCCCGTGAGCCCCACGGTCAGCGCCTCTCAACGCGAGACCGTCCCCGGCATCCCGCCCGTCGCTCCGCCGCCTCCACCGCGTGACGCGTCCAGCGGACTCCCCTCGGTGAGCGCTCCGCCTCGCGTGCCCTCGGCTTCGGGCCCCGCGGCTGCGCGCCCACCCTCGGGACAGGCGCCCACGATTGGAGCCGCGCCGCGCGCGCCCATCATTCCGCCCGTGGTGGCCGGCGTCGCTCCGGGCGCGGCGGCCATCCCACCGCGACCGCCCGCCGAGGCGGCTCCAGCGCCGCGACCGCCCCCCGTCCTCGCCGTGGGCGCAGCGGGCCCCGCCACGCAGCCCACGCCGACGCCCACGCGACCGCCGTCGAGGCCCACCGCGTCGCTGCCGGCCCTCACCACGCCCGCCGCGCGCCCGCTCACCCCTCCGCCCATCGCTCGCCCCCCAGCGGTTCCCTCGGTCGGGGTCCCCTCGGTCGCGCCCGTGGTGCCCGCCATCGCGCCCGCCGTTTCCACCACGGTCGGAGCGCCTCCGCCTCCCCCGCCCCAGGCGCGCGGCCCCGGGCTCGACGCGGCCCAGCTCGCGGACCTCGCGTCGCGCTGCGCGAAGCTGGACCAGCTCGACTACTACGAGGTGCTCCTGCTGGAGAAGGCGGCGAGCCCCTCGGACATCAAGAAGGCCTTCTACCGGGAGAGCCGCACCTATCACCCGGACCGCTTCTTCCACCTCGACTCGAGGGAGCTGAAGGAGCAGGTCAACGAGCTCTACAAGCGCGTCACCGAGGCCTATTACGTCCTGCGCGACGACACGAAGCGCAAGAAGTACACGGCGGACATCACAGGCCCCGAGCGCGCCCAGAAGCTCCGATACACCGAGGCGTCCGAAGCCGAATCCAAGGCAGCCCAAAAGAAGGAGCAGGAAGAGCAGATCGGCACCCACCCCAAGGGGCGCCAGTTCTACCAACAGGCGCAGAAGGACCTCGACGCGGGCAACCCCTCCGCCGCCGAGCGGAACCTGAAGATGGCGCTCACGTACGAGCCCGCCAACGCGCGCTACAAGGAGCGTCTGGCGGACGTTCAGAAGCGACTGTCGGACGAGGCCAAGAACAAGGGCGAGTCGTTCAAGATTCGCTGACGGCCAACGACGACGGGAGCCGCATTCGCATGGGCATCGACCTCACCATCCTCGGACTGGTGCTCTTCTTCGGCCTCTTGGGGGCCGCATCGGGCGCCGCCAAGCAGGTGGCCAACGCGGCCGGCCTGGCGCTCGGGTACTTCACCTCGCGCCAGCTCGCCTCCGTGCTGGGCCCCAAAGTGGCCACGGCCATGGGCGTGCCGCTCCTGGCGGGCACCCTCACCGCGACCGTGCTCGTCTTCGTCTGCGTGTGGCTGGCCGTGCGCTATGCGTTGGGCGCGCTGATCCTCCGGTTCCTCTCGGGAAACCGCCCGGACGAGCGCGGCGCGGACCGCGCGCTGGGCTTCGCGCTGGGCGGGGCGAAGGTCACCGCCATCATCTGGGTGGCCCTGAGCGCCCTCACCTTCTTCGAGCAGCACGTCGTCGTCGCGGGCAAGCACCTGGGCGTCGCGCCGAAGGACTCGCTCTCCTTCCAGCTCGCCCGCCGCTTCAACCTGTTCGAGATGACGCAGTTCGCGCCCCTGGCGGACCTCGTCCGCGTGGCGCAGGCCTCGACGGATCCCCAGCGCGCCGCGAAGCTCCAGGACGACCCTGCCTTCAAGGCCCTGCGCAAGGACCCGCGCTTCCAGCGCGCCCTTCAGGACAAGGAGCTGCGCGAGGCCCTGGCCCGCGGAGACACGCGCGCCCTGCTCCGCAACGACCTCATCCTCCAGCTCGTCCAGGACCCGGACATCGCGGCCCGCCTCGGCGCCGCGGCCCGCGCGTCGCAGCGCCCATAACGCCCCCTCGCGCGTGCCCGAGGGCCGCGGGAGCATGGCCCCCGCGACCCCGTCCCAAGCCTCACGCGTCCAGCCACGAGGCATCCAGCCCGCGCAGCCGCTCGCGCACGTAGTCCGCGTCCACGCTGACGCGGCGGTGCTTGCGCTCCGGCGCCTCGAACAGGATGTCCGCCAGCACGTGCTCCATGATGGAGCGCAGCCCGCGCGCGCCCAGGCCTCGGTGCTCCGCGTAGCGCACCACCTCGCGCAGCCCCGACTCAGGGAACTCCAGCGCCACGTCGTCCAGCGCGAGCAGCTCCTTGAACTCGCGGGTGATGGCGTCCGGCGGCTCGGTGAGCACGCGCAAGAGCTCCGGCTCCGCCAGCCGCTCCAGCTGCACCATCACCGGCAGGCGCCCCAGGAACTCGGCCAGCATGCCGAAGTCCACCAACTGCCGCGTGGTGACGCGCCGGGAGGCGCGCCGCGCCGCCTCGTCCGAGCCGAAGCCCATGGCCCTGGCGCCCTCCTCCAGCCCCTCGTGCAGGTCGCTGAACGTGCCCGCGCAGATGAAGAGGATGTCGCGCGTGTCCACCTGCACGAAGTCCCCCTTGTTGAACGCCTGGGTGACGTTCATGGGGACGAAGAGCTCGCGGCCCTCCAGCATCTTCAGGAGCGACTGCTGCACCCCTTCACCGCCGATGTCGCGGCTGCCCGCGCCGTTGCGCGCGCCCTGTGAGCGCCGGGCAATCTTGTCCACCTCGTCGATGAAGATGATCCCGCGCTCGGTGTCTTCCAGCGAGTGGTTCGCCTTGAAGAGCAGGTCGGACACCATCACCTCCACGTCCTTCCCGTAGTACCCGGCCTCCGTGTACTCGGTGGCGTCCACCGTCGTGAACGGCACCCGGAGGATGTCCGCCAGGTTGCGCGCGATGTGCGTCTTTCCACTCCCGGTCGGCCCCACCATCAGGATGTTGGATTTCTGGATGAGCGACTGTCGACGCAGCGAGCGAGCCTGCACACGCTTCAAGTGGTTGTGCGCCGCGATGGCCACCGCGCGCCGTGCCGCGTCCTGCCCGATGACGAAACGGCCCAGGCGCTCGTAGATCTCCCGAGGCGTCAGGAGTGTGTCTTCCTTGCGTGCGGACGACTCCATGTAACCTCCCCTTCTGTCCACGCGACCTCCCTCTCTGCGGAAGAAGTTTAGGAATCCGATGGCGAGGCGGCCCGTACGGGCGATGCCACGCCGACGTCACCGACGCCTGCTCGCCCACTCCCCGTGCTGGCGGAGACTTGAATGCAGGGGGGGTTTCCGATACTTCCGGCGCCCCTCCACTGTTCCGTGGAGCCACCCCCTCTCCGGAGGCATAGAACCGCCGATGCCCGCACCCGCCACTCAGCACCGCTGGTCCCTCGCCGATGCCCACGAGCTCTACGGAATCCGGAACTGGGGCAATCCCTACTTCGGCATCAACGAAAAGGGCCATGTGTGCGTCCACCCGGACGGGCCCACGGCCCCCAGCATGGACCTCAAGGAGCTGGTGGATGAGGTGCGCCGCCGAGGCATCGGGCTTCCGCTGCTGATCCGCTTCACGGACGTGCTGCGCCACCGCGTCGTCCACCTCAACGAGGCCTTCCGCAAGGCCATCGCGGATCAGGCCTACAAGGGCCCGTACCGCGGCGTCTTCCCCATCAAGGTCAACCAGCACCGCTACGTGGTGGAGACCATCATCGAGGCGGGCAAGGGCTACGACTACGGCCTCGAGGCCGGCAGCAAGCCCGAGCTGCTCGCGGTGATGGCGCTGCTCGACAACGAGGACGCGCTCGTCATCTGCAACGGCTACAAGGACGAGGAGTACATCGAGACGGCGCTCTTCTACTCGCGCCTGGGCCGCAAGGTCATCCTCGTGGTGGAGAAGCCCAGCGAGCTGCCCCTCATCGCCGAGGTGGCGCGCCGCACGGGCATCACCCCGCGCCTGGGGGTGCGCGTGAAGCTGTCCACCCGCGGCGCCGGCAAGTGGGAGGCCAGCGGTGGAGATCGCTCCAAGTTCGGCCTGTCCTCCTCCGAGCTGATGAGCTGCATCGGCTTCATGAAGGACACGGGCCTGTTGCCCTCCTTCGAGCTTCTGCACTTCCACCTGGGCAGCCAGATCTCCAACATCCGCAACGTGAAGAACGCGCTGCGCGAGGTGGGCTGCTTCTACGTGGAGGTGGCGCGCCAGGGTGCGCCGCTGAAGTACCTGGACGTGGGCGGCGGCCTGGGCGTGGACTACGACGGCTCCCAGACGAACTTCTCCTCGTCCATGAACTACACGACGGAGGAGTACGCCAACGACGTGGTGTTCGGAGTGATGGAGGCGTGCGACCGCGCCGGCGTCCCGCACCCCACGCTCGTCTCCGAGTCCGGCCGCGCCATCGTCGCGCACCACGCCGTGCTGGTGGTGGACGTGCTGGGCACCAGCGAGTTCGACCCCGCGCAGGTCCACGACAAGGTGGAGGACAAGGCGCCTTCCGTCGTGCGCAACCTCGCGTCCACCTTCCGCGAGGTCACCAACAAGAACCTCATCGAGGCGTACCACGACGCCCAGGACGCCAAGGAAGAGAGCCTCACGCTCTTCTCACTCGGCCACCTGTCGCTGGAGCAGCGCGTGGCCGCGGAGAACATCTACTGGGCCACGTGCCACAAGATCCTCCGCATCGCGCGCGAGGCGGGCGAAATCCCCGAGGAGCTCGAGTCGCTGGAGAAGCAGCTCAGCGACACGTACTTCTGCAACTTCTCCGTGTTCCAGTCGCTGCCGGACTCGTGGGCCATCGATCAGCTCTTCCCGATGATGCCCATCCACCGGCTGGCGGAGAAGCCGACCCGGCGCGCCACGCTGGCGGACATCACCTGCGACTCGGACGGGAAGATCGAGCACTTCATCGACAAGCGCGAGGTGAAAGACGCGCTGGAGCTGCACGCGCTCAACGACGACGACTACTACCTGGGCATCTTCCTGGTGGGCGCGTACCAGGAGATCCTCGGCGACCTGCACAACCTCTTCGGAGACACGCACACGGTGCAGGTGTCGCTGGCGCCCAACGGTGGCTACCTCATCGACCACGTCGTGGCCGGTGACACGGTGACCGAGGTGCTCAACTACGTCAGCTACAACAAGGATGACCTGGTCGCGAAGCTGCGCCGGTTCACCGAGGCGGCGCTGCGCAACGGCCGCATCACCCTGGACGAGTCGCGCAACCTGCTGCGCATCTACGAGGATGGCCTCTCCGGGTACACCTACCTGGAGCGCGAGGTGGACGCGAAGTTCACCTCCGCCAGCCAGCTTCGCCTGGTGCCGCTGCCGGACGCCACGCGCGGACCGAACAACGGCGGCGACGTGTCCCCCTCGGGGACCTGAGCCACACGCCTTCCGCCCCGCCGATTCACGCAGGCGGGGCGGACGCCGGAGGGCAACGTAGGCCCTCCGGCTCCTCCCGGAACAGCCGCGCGCCTCAGTCCGGGTAGGTGAAGGTCATCGGCACCTTCACGTCCGGATGCAGGCTGCGCGCCACCGGGCACTCGTGGGCAATCTGCTCCAGCCGGGCGCGATGCTCGCGAGACAGGCCCGCGGGCATCTGGAGGTCGAGCACCAGCTCCCCCACGCGGCGCGGCGGCGGCGTCATCCGCTTCTCCACGCGCGCGCGCACCTCGCCGTGCAGCGGGATGTTCTCGCGCCCGGCCATCAACTGCATCGTCGTCACCGCGCAGGACGCGAGCGACGCGGCCAAGAGGTCCGTGGGCGAGAAGCTGCCCCCGGTGCCTCCGTTGTCGCGCGGTGCTTCCGTCTGGAGTGCCGTCCCGGAAGGTCCATGGGTGAGCTGCGTCTTGAACTGCGGCGCGCTCACCAGGGTCATCACCACGCCGGGACTGGGCACCACGGGCTGCTGACTCATCGAGGACTCCTGTTTCGAGGAAGGGGCGTTCAGCGGACGTAGGCCTCGTGCTTGCCGGCGTCCTTCTTCGTGGCGGGCTCGGCTTCCTCGATGCTCCAGTCCAGCGTCTTCATGAGCGCCTTGCTGCGCTTGCGCACGTCCCCGTCCAGGAACGCGAGGGCCTCGCCCATCTTGTCCATGAGCCGCATGGGCTTGCGCTTGTTCTTCGGCTCGTTGAGCAGCGCGTGCGTCAGCCAGGGGAACACCGCCGTCACGTCGCAGTGCACGTACACCGAGCCGGTCTCCACCGCCTCCACCGAGACCTTGCCCCAGGTGTGGCCCTCGCCCGCGGGGCAGCTCGACAGCGCGCCGTTGTCCACCGGGTCCACGCAGAACTGCACGTCGATGTCGAAGCCCGTGGTGGGCACGTTGAGGATTTGATCCAACAGCGGCTCGCCCTGGAGCGTGTAGTTCTTGGGCACGCCGCCGCCGAGGATCCAGATGGCCAGGCGCTTGGAGAAGTTGTGGCGGCAGAAGTGCTGCATCGCCGCCATCGAGTAGACGTCGTCGTTGATGTCCAACTCGAACTTGAAGTCATCGCCGAGCAGCCGCTTGAGCTTGACGATGTTCAGGAAGATGGAGCCGTCCTGCACCGCGCCCACCCAGATGGGCACCGCGTGCTTGTAGCAGGTGGACAACAGCGACGGCTGCTTCACGCCCAGCTGCTTCTCGATGCCGTGGATGGCCTTGCCGAGCAGGTAGTGGAACTCGGGCGTGGTCATCTTCCGCTGGAACTCGGGGCCCCGGATGATGGCGGAGAAGAGGCGGTCCGTGTCGAGCAGCGCCTCTTCCCAGAAGCCCAGGTCGTAGATGCGGATGATGCGCGCCAGCCGGTACTGGAGGTCACCCGCGTTCGGGTTCACCTCGCGGATGGCGTGGCCGATGATGCGGTGCGCGTCGTGGTAGAGGTTGGCGCCCGTGGTGGTGATGGCGGAGATGACGCCCTTCTCGATGAGCGGGATGAGGCAGCTCTGGTGCAGCCCCGCGGGCGTCATCGCGCCGGACAGCGTGAGGAAGATGGAGGCGTCCTGTTCCATCGACTTGGACATCAGCTCGAACGCGGTGCGCTCCTGGCGCCCCACGTAGGCGCTGAAAGCGTGGGCGAGCAGCTCCGCCGGCTTTTCCTTGCCAGTGATGGGGCGGGGGTCCGCCTTGCGCGCGCCAGAGTAGGCGTGACGCAGGGACTTCTTCGGGCTCGAGGAGGTCTTGGCCATGGCGCGGCGATCTAGCACCGCCAGCCGGTCAAGGGGAGCGTCGCCTTTCTACCCTGTCGACTTGTCGCGCTCCGGACGCCTCCAACGGTTCCCCCCGAGGGCCCGGGTGGCATATGAGCAGCGTCTTGCGTCCCCCTGGAGGGCCTCATCCTTGATTGACCTGCACTCCCACACCACGGCCAGTGACGGCCAGTACACGCCTCAGGAGCTGATGAGCCGCGCCAGGGCGGCGGGCGTGACGGTGCTGGCGGTGACGGACCACGACACCGTGGCGGGGCTCGCCCAGGCCGAGGAGGCCGCCCGCGCGCACGGGGTGGAACTGGTGCCGGGCATCGAGTTGTCCGCTTTCGTCCTCGGGCGAGAGGCCCACATCCTGGGCCACTTCGTGAACCGCGAGGACCCGGCCCTCTCCCTCTTCGAGGAGCGGCTGCGCAAGGAGCGAGACGACCGCATGGAGGCGATGGTGGCCCGCATGCGCGAGCTGGGCTACCCCATCCGGATGGAGCACGTGAGAGCCGTGGCGGGAGACGCGCAGCTCGGGCGCCCCCATCTGGCGCGGGTGATGGTGGACCAGGGCTGGTGCCGCGACGTGAAGGACGCCTTCGACCGGTTCCTGGGCACGGGCCGCATGGCCTGGGTGGAGCGCTTCAAGCTGGACGGTGCGGACGCCATTCAGCTCATCCGCCATGCGGGCGGCACCGCGACGCTGGCCCACCCCGCCTCCTCGAGGCTGGAGCGAGGGGAGATTCGCGCGCTGGCCCAGGCGGGGCTCGCGGGCCTGGAGATGTCTCACTCGGACCCCAACCCGAGCGTGCAGCGCAAGTACCTCGGGTTCGCCGCGGAGTTCGACCTGGTCCCCACGGCGGGCAGCGACTTCCATGGCGAGAAGGTCGTCCCGGATCAGCGCCTGGGCTCGGCCGCCATGGCCCCGGAGCTGTTCCAGAAGCTGCGCGCCCGAGCGGCTATCCCTTCAGCGCGCCCGCGGTGAGCCCCGCGACGATGCGCCGCTGGAGCACGAGCACCAGCAGGACGAGCGGCACCGTCACGATGACCGAGGCCGCCATGATGAGCCCCCAGGGCAGCTCGTAGGCCGAGCCACCGCTCAACAGCGCGATGGCCACCGGCACCGTGCGCTTCGCGTCCGTGAGCGTGAAGGTCAGCGCGAAGAGGAACTCGTTCCACGCCGCGATGAAGGCCAGGAGCCCCGTCGTCACCAGCGCGGGCCCCAGGAGCGGAAGGAACACGCGGGTGAGCACCATCCAGGGCGTGGCCCCATCGACGACGGCGGCCTCCTCCAGCTCGACGGGCAGCTCGCGCATGAACGTGGTGAGCAACCACACGGTGAAGGGCAAGGTGAGCACCAGGTTGGACAGCACCAACGCGGGCAGCGTGTTGTAGAGCCCGAGTCCTCGAACCAGCTCGAACATGCCGGAGAGGACCGCGACCTGCGGGAACATGGACACGCCCAGGAGCGCGAGCAGCAGCGTGCGCCGGCCTCGGAACGACACACGGCCGAGCGAATGCGCCGCCGTCACGCCGAGCAGGAGCGACAGCCCCACCACCCCCGAGGACACGAGGATGGAGTTGAGGATGTTGCGCGCGAAGGGCTGCTGCGCGAACACCTGCGTGTAGTTGCTCCACGCGGGATGCGCGGGCCAGGGGCGCGGCTCGAACAGCGCGCTCCCCGTCGTGAGTGACGAGGCGATGGCCCAGTAGAACGGGAACAGGGTGTACAGCAGCACGAGCGCGACGAGCCCCGCGAACGCCACACGGCGAAGGACGCGCGTCATGACTCCCCCACGTCCAGCCGAACTCGGCCCAGCACGAGATACACCGCGGTGAGCAGCGCGATGAGGAGCACGAGCAGTGTGGCCGCGGCGCTGCCCACGCCCAGCTCCTGGAACTCGAACATCCACTGGCGGGCATAGCCGGCCATGGGCTGGGTCTCCGAGCCACCGCCGGTGAGGACGTAGAACACGTCGAACACGCGCAGCGCATCGAGCAGGCGGAACAGCGCGGCCACCATCAGCGGCCCCTTCACGAGCGGCAACGTGATGCGGAAGAACGCGAGGAGGGGGCCCGCGCCGTCGAGCCGCGCGGCTTCATAGACATCCTCCGGAAGAAGCTGGAGCGCGGCGAGCAGCAACAGCGCCATGAACGGCGTCGCCTTCCACACGTCCACCATCACCACGGCCCAGAACGCGAGCGACGGCTCGGCCGTCCACGCCAACGGTTCGGAGAGCAGGCCCAGCCGCAGCAGCACGGCGTTGATGACGCCGTAGACGTCATGAAACATCCAGGCCCACATCTTCGCGGACACGACGGTGGGAATGGCCCAAGGCACGAGCACCGCCGCACGCACGAGCCCGCGCCCCGCGAAGCGCCGATGGAGCACGAGCGCGATGCCCATCCCCAACACCGACTCCAACAGCACGGACACGAGGGCAAACCGCACCGTCGTCCACACCGCGGTCCACCAGTCCGGATCCTCCAGCACGGACAGGAAGCTCTCCAGGCCCACGAAGCGCGCCGCGCTCAAGTCCGTCAGCCGCGCATCCGTGAACGAGAACCCCACCGTGCGAGCCAGGGGCCAACCAGCCACCAGGGCAATGCCCACCAGTGTGGGAAGCAAGAACACCCACGCGGCGCGCGCACGCTGACGCGCGAGAACAGAGGCGCCACCGCGGTGGCTTGCCGTCACCACCGCCCTCCTCGACTGAGCCGCACGAGCTTCTGCTGGGCCTTCCGCAAGTTCTCCTGCGCGGAGCCTCGGCCCGAGAGCGTGGCGTGCACGGCGTTGCGGATATCCGCGCTCACCTGGTTGTACTTCGCGCCCGTCACGGTGGGCCGAGCCACCGCGTTCGCAAAGGTCTCCGCCAGGCTGCCCATGAAGGGATTGGCGCGAAGGATGTCCGGGTCGCGATACAGCGCCACCCGCGTGGGATTGAACGACGCCACGAGCGCCCGGCGCTTCTGCTCCTCCGCGCTGGTGAGGAACTTCACGAGCTGCACCGCGAGTTCCGGCTGCGTGGAGAAACGCGACACACCGAGCTGCCAACCGCCCAGCGTCCCCACGGACCGCCCCTCCGGGCCGCCCCGAGGCAGCGCCATCACCCCCACCTTGCCGCGCACGGGGCTCTCTGCGGAGTTCGCCAATGCCCACGCATACGGCCAGTTGCGCATGAACACCGCGTTGCCCGACTGGAAGACGCCGCGAGCCCCCTCCTCCTCGTAGCTGAGCACGCCTGGAGGAACGACGTTGCCCATCAGCGACGCGATGAAGGACACGGCCTCCACCGCTCGCGGGTTGTCGAGCGTCACCTGTCCCTGTGCATCCACGAACGTGCCGCCGCCGAACGAGTCCACCCACTCGAGCGCGTTGCACGTCAGCCCCTCGTAGGCCTTGCCCTGGAACACGAAGCCCGTGAGCCTCACCTGTCCCGCGCGGTGCTCGCCCTCCAGCACCCCCTTCGCGGTGCGCGCGAGCGCCTGCCACGTATCAGGTGGACGCTGTTGATACTTCTCCAGCAGGTCCTTGCGGTAGTAGAGCAGGCCCGCGTCCACGAACCAGGGGATGGCCACGAGCCGCCCGTCCACGGTGTTGTTGCGCATGAGCGCGGGGAAGAAGGCCGCGCGCTCCGCCTCGGGGAAGTAGGGCCGCAGGTCGATGAAGAACGGGCCCACGATGCCCGGCCACACCACGTCGATCCGGAAGACGTCGATGTCGCTGCCGCCCGCGGCGAGGAGCTGCTGGAACATCGTCAACTGCTGGCCCGCGTCCGTGGGCACGGACACGAGCGACACCTCGTTCCCCGTCTGGCGCGCCCACGCCTCCGCGCCCTGCCGACACAGCTCCTGCTCCTGCCCCACGCTCCCGCACGCGATGTTCAGCCGCGCCGCTCCCGCCGCCACCGGGACGAAGAGCATCAGGGCGAGCATCCGTCCCATCCGTACCATGGACATCGGAGGTCCCTCCACGCCCCGCGCTAGCACGGCGCGCGCGAAGACCTCGGCGGGTCCGATGCGGCACTGTCGGGTATCGGCCGAAGCGCGGCGCGCTCAGCCGCGGGGCTCGACCTTGAAGCGGCTCGTGACGATGGTCAGGCCTTCGGCCACGGCCTGGAGGTCCTGCGCGATGCGGGTGGTGCGCCCCGTGGCGTCCACGCCTTGCTTCACGAGTTCCGCCACATTGCGAGCGCCCTGCACGGCCTGCTCGCTGGACTGGCGCTGCTGGCGCGTGGCGATGGTGATCTGCCGCGCGGCCTCGCTCGTTCCGCGCGCCAACTCGACGATGCGCTGAAAGACGGAGGAGGCCTGCTCCGCCACCTCCACGCCTCGGTCGCTCGTGGCCATGCCCATGCGCGACTTCGACACGGCCTCTTCGCCCGAGTCCTGCACTTTCTCCACGATGCGCGCGATGTCGCGCGCGGACGCGGACACGTTCTCCGCGAGCTTGCGCATCTCCGCGGCCACCAGCGAGAAGCCGCGCCCCACCTCGCCCGCCTTCGTTCCCTCCAGCGCCGCGTTGAGCGCGAGCAGGTCCGAGCGCTCCGCCACCTGGTTGATGACCTGCGCGATCTTCGACACCTGCCGCAGGTCCTGGTTGAGGCCCACGATGGCGTCGGCCACGCCCTTGGACTCGATGCGGATGTCGTTGATGCCCTGCACCACCTGCGCGACCACGGCCATCGCCTCGGCCACGGCCTCGTGCGTGCGCCGGGCGCTGGACTCCACCACCTCGGTCGAGCTGGAGATCTGCTCGGCGGTGCGGCTCAGCTCCTCGAACGTCGCGGCGATCTGCTGCGCGTACGCCGCTTGTTGGCTGATGACGTGCTCCTGATCCGCCGAGGCGCCCAGCAGCCCACGCGACGCGGTGGAGAGCTGCTCCGTGCGGGACACCAACTCCAGCACCGTGGTGCGCAGCGTGCCCAGCATCTCGTTGAACGAGTGCGCCATGCGCCGCACCTCGCCGGACGCGGAAACTTCCAGCTCGCCGCGCGCCAGCTCGCCCCGAGCCACCTCGCGCGCGACCTCCGCCACGCGAGAGACAGGCGCGGAGATGGCTCGGCTGATCACCACCGCCAGGCCCAGGCCGAGCAGCGTCGCGCACAGGTATCCCAGCAGCGAGTAACCCCTCACGCTCCCGAGCGCCTGCTCCAGGTCGTCCGTGCCGAACCCCGCCACATAGACGTGTGCGCCCGCCGGGCAGCGCACCACCACCAGGCTCTCCCTTCGCTCGACGCCGCACGCCTCCGTGGGCAGCTCCCCCGCGGCCAGCACGTCACCCGGGACGCGACCGCGCGCGTGGATGACCGAGCCATCCCGCTGAAGCACGCCCTGGAAGCGCACCCCGAGACCGCCTGCTTCCGTCCGGGAGAACACCTCGTCGAGCCGAGCCCGAGCGGTGTCGGAGCCATCCACTCCCACCGCCGCGGGATGACTCGCCACCAGCGAGGCCACCGCGCGTGCGCGCTGGTCCAGCACTTGAAGTCCCGCCGCGCGCTGCCGTGCCGGGAAGTACCCGCCGCTGAACAGGACCACCGCGAGGCAGGGAACGAGCACCGCGATCGCCACCTGCACCCGCAAGCTCAGACGCCCCCACATGCAGCGGCTCCCCTCTGGATGATCCGTGCCGGGGACGCTAGGCGCTGTGCGACATCAGCGTCAAACTCGCACCCCGTCCCCCACGAATCACGGCCCGAACCGGGTGCGACCCGAGCGGCCGGGCGACGCATGCGCGACTGATGGCCTCGATTGCTCTTTCCACCGTCTTCTCAAGGGGTTGGGGCGCCCAGCTGGGGACTTTCCCTTTGACACGGCGCGGAGGGTGTCATTAGGGTCCGCGCCCGATGATTACTCCCCTCGCACCGTACCTGCCGCTGGCAGTGGTGCTGCTGCTGGCCGGCCTCATGGCGATGGCCATCCCGCAGCTGACCACTCGGCTGGGACCGAAGCGCCCCAGCGCCATCAAGTCGTCCCCCTTCGAGGCGGGTTCCGAGTCGAGCGGCCCTGCACGTCAGCGCTTCGCGGTGAAGTTCTACGTGGTCGCGCTGCTCTTCATCGTGTTCGACGTGGAAGCGGTGTTCCTGTACCCCTGGGCAGTGAACTTCCAAGCGCTCGGCTGGTTCGGCTACGTCGAGATGCTGGTTTTCGCGGCGACGCTGATCGTGGGCCTTATCTACGTTTGGAAGAAGGGCGCTCTCGACTGGGAGAGCTGAGCAATCATGGCTGATAGCGACATCGCACCGATTCTGACCACCCGTCACGAAGAGGCCATGGGCTTCTTCCAGCGCATGGTCTCCAAGGGGCTCGGCTGGGCCCGCAAGTACTCTCTCTTCACCTACCCGTACGCCACCGCCTGCTGCGGCATGGAGTACATGTCCGTGGCGGCCAGCCGGCACGACATCTCCCGCTTCGGCGCCGAGTTCCCCCGGTTCTCGCCGCGTCAGGCGGACCTGCTCATGGTGGTGGGCACCATCAACCTGAAGCAGGCCCCCATCCTCAAGCGCGTCTACGAGCAGATGTGCGAGCCCAAGTGGGTCGTCGCCTTCGGCGTGTGCGCCTCGTCGGGTGGCTTCTACGACAACTACGCGGTGCTCCAGGGCATCGACCGCATCATCCCGG
The DNA here is from genome assembly GCA_016458225.1 of Myxococcaceae bacterium JPH2. NCBI lineage: Bacteria > Pseudomonadati > Myxococcota > Myxococcia > Myxococcales > Myxococcaceae > Myxococcaceae bacterium JPH2. The sequence continues at coordinate 13,751 of JAEMGR010000040.1, forward strand.
TGGACGTGTACATCCCCGGCTGCCCGCCGCGCCCCGAGCAGGTGCTCGACGGCCTGATGATGCTCCAGGACAAGATTGGCTCGCAGGTCCACCGCATCGCGGATCGCGGCCAGCCCAACGCCACCGCCGCGCACCACGAGCGGATGCTCAACGCCGGCAAGTAGCTCCGCGCGTCGTTCGCGCCAAGGTCCCGGGCCCCTGCCCCTCTCCCCTTCGGAGAGGAGCTGGGGCCCGCGCCATTTCCGGGCCTACCAGCGGTGATAGGCGGGGTGGCCTTCCTTCACCGCGACGAAGGTGCCTCGGCACAGCGCGGTCACCTTGCCGCCCGCGGTGAGCGTGCCCTCGATGACGGCGCGATCTCCCTGCACCTGCACGGGCTTGGCCTCCAGGCGCACCGGTCCAGACATGGGCGTGGGGCGCTTGAGGGTGATGGCGTAGTCCGCGGTGACCGTGCACGGAGGCGACGAGGCCCCCTGCGCCTTCATCAAGTGGTACGCGGCTGTCCAGTTGCAGTGGCAGTCCAGCAGCGCGCCAATGATTCCGCCGTTGAGGACGCCGGGGAAGGCCTGGTGGTGCTCGGACGGAGTCCACTCCGCCACGACGAGGTCACCCTCCACGCGGCTGCGGATTCGCAGTCCCTGGGGGTTCGCCGGGCCGCAACCGAAGCAGGCGTTGTGAGGGGCGTAGGTTTCCTGAAGGCTCGGGGAGTCTGTCGTCGACATGGCCCGCCACCTTACGCCAGCCGCGCTCGGGTGCGCGTTCCCTGACGCCATCCAGCCACGCGGCCAGCGCGTCCGCGTCCGGCCCCTCACAGTCGCCCTCGCATGAGCGCAGCTCGCTGCCGTCCGCCTGGGGGCGGTCCACCACCCAGCGCTGTCCGTCGAAGGCGCCCCGGTCCTTCTCCTTGAGCACCGCGTCGCCCGCCACGTCCTTCATCTCCACCACGCCGTCCGGGAGGATCCGATACGCGTTGAAGTCGCGCGGAGCGCCGGGCCAGTGGCCCGGGCTGAAAACCTCGGGGCTCACGTGCGTGTAGCCCGTCTCCGCGTAGAGCGGTGTGGGCTCACGCTCCTCGCCGCGAAGCAGCGGCGCCAAGGACACCCCATCCACGTCCCGAGGCACCACCAGCCCGGACAACTCCAGCAGCGTGGGCCCCACGTCCACCAATCGCACGAGGGCCTCGACCTCCCCGGGGCCGCGACCCCACCGACGCGGCGGCTTCACCGCGAGCAGGATGTGGTTCTCCTCGTCCGTCAGCCGCGCGCCGTGCACGGACGTGGCCCCCGCCAGGTCCGGGCGGTCCGCATGGAAGCTCTCGCCGTGGTCCGAGAACAGGACGATGAGCGCGTCGTCGTAGCGCCCCGTGCGCCGCAGGTCCTCCAGCAGCCGCCCCACCTGCGCGTCCGCCTGAGCCAGCAGCTCGTCATAGAGCGCCTCCGCGCCCTCGCGATTCCACCCGCCCTTGGCCCCCGGCGACACCGGAGCGAAGTGCATGCGGAGCCGGCGCTCCAGGGGCTCGCTGGCCGCGACATAGCGACGGTAGAACGGGTACACCGGGTCGCCGGGGAAGTGCGCGGCGGTGGCGTGGAAGGCGAACAGCGTGGGGCCGGAAGCGGCCTCGCTGCCCAACCGCGCGGACAGTCGCGACGCGTAGCCCAGCGGATCGTGGATGCCCGCCAGCGCGCGGTTGTCAATGAACTCGGGCACCCACGCCGCGCCGAGCGCGTTGTCCGCGAACATCCCGAGCGCGCGGTAGCGCAGCTTCTCCAGCGCGAAGTTGATGGCACCGTGTGGCGGTTGCAACCGGGTGGCGAAACCCGAAGCCGGCCCTTCGTGGTGGAAGCGCGAGCAGTCGGTGGCGAAGACGGTGCGCCAACCCGCCTCGGTGAAGGCGGACGCGAAGGTCTCCGCGGGCACCATCCGTGAGTCCGCCGTGAGCGGATAGCGCACCCCGGTTCGCGTGGGCCACCGCGCGGTGAGCATCGATCGCCACGCGGGCTCGGTCTGGGCAATGGGCGTGTACGCGTGGGTGAACTGAGTGGCGTCCTCGAGGAAGCGCGCGACGTTCGGCGCCACTCCGCGCCTGGAGGCCTCCAAGCGATCCGGCCGGAAGGCATCGATGCCGATGAGCACGACGAGGGGCGGCTGCTTCGCCCCGGCCTTCCGCGCGGGCGCCCAGCTCCAGAACCCGACCGCCGCCACACCCGCCGCGACGAGGCCGAGCGACACCGCGCGAGGTACGGCGCGCACCCGCGGCGCCAGCCGGACCGCATGCACAAGGACCCACGCCAGCGCGACACCGCGAGGGTGCCAGGGCTGGCCATGGTCCACGAGCCACGCCAGCACGGGACGCATCGACGGCAGGTCATCGAACAAGGCCGGGCGCGCGATGGCGCGGTCCCACGTGAGCAGACCGAAGAGCACCACGCCCTGCCCCATCGTCACGAGCGCCCGCACCCCGCCGCGAGCCCCCCACGCATGCGCGAGAAGCCCCGCGCCCAGCGACAGCAACGCCCCCGCCAGCGCATACACGGTCGCCACGCGCAGCAGCAGCTCCGGCAGCAGCGGACGGACCACGGCGGCGAGCGCCGCATAGGGACCGTCCACGGGGATGTCCACGCCCACCGCGCCCGCGCGCAGCAGGCCCGCCGTCTCCGCGCCGAAGAGCGCCAGCCCTCCCAGGACACCCAGAGCCAGGTGCCAACACACGAGACGCTGGAGGCCGGACGGGGGGGAAGCAGGCATGCGCCGCCTCTATACCGAATGGCACACGCACGCCAAGACGAGCGGCCCTCCCAGGGCGACGCGGGACACCGGGGAGTGGAACCGGACCGCCCCGCAGGGTAAGGGGAGGCGCGTGCAGGCCAGCGACATGGAGGGGATGGACGAATCGGTGGGTCGCGCGCTCGGACGCGAGCGCTGGGCCAACGGCCGCCACATGGCGTGGGTGCGCCTGGGCGCGGTCAGCCTCCTGTTCGGCGTGGTGTTCTACCTGGGGCACGCTCGGGGACTCGCGGACTGGGAGGTCTACCTGGGCCCCTTCGCGGTCTACTGGATGTGCACCGCCGCGGTGGGCGTCGCGGTGGCGACCTCTCGGAGGGCCGCGCAGTGGGCGGGCCTGTCCATCGCCTTCATCGACGTGCCCGCGGTGTTCTGGCTCCAGCACCTCGCGCTGCCCGTGTCGCCCTCTCCGGGCGGCGTGGCGGGCTTCACGCTGGGCATCTTCGTCGTGCTGGTGCTCTTGTCCGCGCTGGGACTGCGACGCGCGGTGACGGCGATGGTGACGGCCATCAGCGCCCTGGCGGAGATGCGGCTCCAGCAGGAGGCCCACATCGGCATCGGGGCGCAGGTGGCCGCGCTCGTCATGCTCGCCGTGGCGGCCGCCGGAGCCAGCCGGCTGCTCCAGCGCGTGCGCGCGCTCTCCGCCGCCGTCAGCCGCGAGGAACTCAAGCGCGCCCGGCTCGGCCGCTACTTCTCCCCCGCTGTCGCGGAGCGCCTCCAGCACTTCGCCTCGCCCCTGCCGGAGCTGCGCGAGGTCACCGTGCTCTTCGCCGACGTCCGCGACTTCACGGCGCTCAGCGAGCGGCTGCCCCCCGGCCAGGTCGTCGAACTCCTCAACGAGTACTACGGGCGCATGGTCGAGGTGGTGTTCCGCCACAATGGAACGCTCGACAAGTTCATCGGCGATGCACTGATGGTGTACTTCGGCGCCCCCCTGGACGACCCGCACCACGCCCGGAGCGCGGTGCGGTGCGCCCTGGACATGGTGAAGGAGCTGGAGGCCGTCAACGCCGAGCGCGCCCGCCGGGGCGAACCCGGCCTCCGGATGGGGGTCGGCGTCCACACCGGCCCCGTGGTGCTGGGCAACATCGGCTCCACGGCCCGTCGCATGGAGTACACCGCTATTGGTGACACGGTGAACCTGGCCAGCCGCATCGAGGGGCTGACCAAGCAGCTGGGCGTGGTGGCGCTCGCGTCGCAGGCCACCCGGGAGAAGGCCGGCTCGGCGTTCGAGTGGGCGGCGGCCCCCGTGACGTCCGTCCCCGGCAAGAGCCAGCCCGTGGCCACTTTCATCCCCGCGCCGGCCCTTTCGGGCGGCTCGAACGCGGCGGCGTGACCCCTCGGGACGGGTCGCCCGCCCGTCCAGCGGCGGGGCGGATCCACCTGTCCGCTTCTGGCTCGCCTAAGTGGCCTACATGCCTGAGGGTTTACGTTGACGCCCCCTGGGGACGGTCCCTATAACGCCGCCGATTCCTCTGCCGTCATCGAGGCTACCCCTTGAGCATTTTCGCGTTGGACAGGGTCACCGCCCAATTTCCCGAGGCGGTCGCGGAGCGCTACGTCGACCGCGCCGGCGGCGCCTGGGCCGTCATCCATGCCGACTGGCTGCCGAAGGTCGCCGCGTTCCTGAAGAACGACCCCGAGCTGAACTTCAAGCTGTTCGGCTCCGCGGATGCCGTGGATCGCTTGCACCTCGCCGAGAACGACCCGCGCTTCGAGGTCGTCTACTTCCTCTACTCCCTCACCCGCCATGAGCACGTGCGCCTGAAGGTGCGCGTCTCGGAGACCAAGGCGGAGGTTCCCTCGCTCGCGCCGCTGTACCGTGGCGCGGACTGGTGGGAGCGCTTCGTCTGGGATTTCTACGGCATCCGTTTCACGGGGCACCCGGACCTGCGACGCATCCTCCTGTACGAGGAGTTCCAGGGCCACCCGCTGCGCAAGGACTACGCGCTGCGCGACCGGCAGCCGCTCATCCCCGAGCGCCCCATCAAGGACATCTTCCGCGGCCCCGGCACCAGCGGCATCGCCTGACGAGGACACCATGGCCGACAGCGCCAAGCCCGAAGCCCACGCTCCCAATCCCGACATCGACTCGTATGCGCACGAGTCCGAGCTGGAAGCCCATCTTCAGACCAAGAGCATGGTCATCAACATGGGCCCCTCCCACCCGGCCACGCACGGCACCGTGCGGCTGAAGGTGGAGCTCGATGGCGAGACCATCACGAAGATCGATCCGGAGATCGGCTTCCTCCACCGCGGCTTCCAGAAGAGCTGCGAGAACGTCACGTGGACACAGTGCCTGCCCTACACGGACCGGCTCAACTACCTGTCCGCGATGATGAACAACTTCGGGTTCCTCAACGCCGTCGAGAAGCTCATCGGCTTGGAGATCCCCGAGCGCGCTCAGTACATCCGCGTCATCGGCTCGGAGCTGCACCGGCTGACCGACCACCTGACGTGCGTGGGCGCCACCGGCCTGGAGATGGGCGGCTTTGCTCCGTTCCTCTACGGCATGGAGGCCCGTGAGCTCCTCCAGGATCGCGTCACCGAGCTGACCGGCGCGCGCCTGACCACCAGCTTTGGCCGCGTGGGTGGCATCAACCGCGACCTGCCCGAGGGCTGGATCGCCAAGGTCCACAAGTCGCTGACCCGCACGGAGGAGCTGCTCGTCGAGATGGACGGGCTGCTCACGCGCAACCGCATCTTCGTGGACCGCACCAAGGGCACGGGCGTCATCACCGCCGACGACGCCATCGACTACGGCTGGACGGGCCCGGCCCTGCGCGCCTGCGGCGTGGACTACGACATCCGCAAGGTGCGCCCCTACTGGGTCTACGAGCGGTTCGACTTCGACGTCCCGGTGGGCGAGCACGGCGACAACTACGACCGCTACCTCGTCCGCCTGGAGGAGATGCGGCAGTCCATCCGCATCCTGCGGCAGGCGATGGACACCATCCCCGCCGGCCCCATCATCGTGGACGACTGGCGCATCGCGCTGCCGCCCAAGCCCGAGGTCTACGGCACCATCGAAGGCGTGATGGCGCACTTCAAGCTCGTGATGGAGGGCATCCAGGTGCCCCCCGGCGAGGTCTACGACTCCACCGAGGCCTCCAACGGAGAGCTCGGCTGGTACCTGGTGAGCGACGGCCGCGGCCGTCCGTACAAGGTGCACGTGCGCGCCCCCGGCTTCCCCGTCCTGGCCGCCCTGCCGCACATCATCACGGGCAAGATGCTTCCGGATCTCGTCCCCACCTTTGACACCATCAACATGATCGGCGGCGAGGTCGAGCAGTGAGCGACAACGACACGAAGAAGCCCACTGGGGATGCCGTGGCCGTGGCGTCCCCGAAGCCCCCCGCCCCGCCCCCGCCGGGCCCGCCGCCCAAGCCACAGCCCAAGAACCCGGGCTTCGTCACCTGCACCATCGACGGCAAGGAAGTCGTCGTGAAGCCGGGGACGAACATGATCGAGGCGGCCAAGCAGGTCGGCTCGGACATCCCGTACTACTGCTACCACCCGCGCCTCTCCATCGCGGCCAACTGCCGCATCTGCCTCATCGAGGCGTCCAACGCGCCCAAGCTCGTCCCGGCGTGCCAGACGCCGCTGGCCGAGGGCGTCGCCGTCAAGACGACGACCCCCAAGGTCAAGGAGCAGCAGCGCGCGGTGATGGAGTTCCTGCTGCTCAACCACCCGGTCGACTGCTCCATCTGCGACCAGGCCGGTGAGTGCAAGCTGCAGGACTACTACATGAAGTACGACTACCGCCCCTCGCGTCTCGAGGGCGGCAAGGCCCTGAAGAACAAGCGCAAGGTGCTGGGGCCCCGCGTCGTCCTGGACCAGGAGCGCTGCATCATGTGCACGCGCTGCGTCCGCTTCATGAACGAGATTCCGCGCGAGTCGCAGCTCGGCGTGTTCGGCCGCGGCAGCCACGAGCGCATCGACGTGTTCCCGGGCAACGACCTGTCCAGCAACTACTCGCTGAACACCGTGGACGTGTGCCCCGTGGGCGCGCTGCTCAGCCGCGACTTCCGCTTCAAGGCGCGCGCCTGGTTCCTCTCCGCCACCCCGTCGGTGTGCACGGGCTGCTCGCGCGGCTGCACCACGTACGCGGACTGGATGTCCCAGGACACCTACCGCTACCGCCCGCGGGAGAACGAGGAGATCAACAAGAGCTGGATGTGCGACCAGGGCCGGCTCTCGTACAAGGACCTCAACACGGACCGCGTGCTCTTCCCGCTGGTGGGCCGTGAGGCCGCCCAGGCCAAGGGCAGCGCGCGTCCGGAGCTGACGCGGCAGGAGGCCGCGCAGGCCGCCGCCAAGCAGCTCAAGCCGCTGGTGGGCAGCGCGAAGCTCGCGGTGCTGGCCTCGCCGGTCGCCTCCAACGAGGCGCTGCTGGCGGGCCTGTCCTTCGCCAAGACGGTGCTGGGCGTCAGCGCGGTGTACGTGGGCGGCCGCCCCCAGGGCGCGGCGGACCACTTCCTGATGACGGCGGACAAGAACCCCAACCGCAAGGGCCTGGAGACCATCGCCCAGGGGCTGGGGCTCGCCGTCAAGGGCTTCGAGGACCTCTCGGCCGCCATCCAGTCCGGCAAGGTCACGGGCGTGTACGCCATCGGGACCGAGGTGCCGGGCAACGCCGACGCCTTCGCGAAGCTCGAGGTGTTCGTCGCCCAGGCGCAGAACGAGTCGCCCGTCACGGCGCAGGCCACGGTGCTCCTGCCGGCCAGCGCGCACATCGAGGACGAGGGCACGTTCACGCAGCAGGACGGCATCACCCAGCGCTTCCGCAAGGCGTACCCCTCCAAGGGGGACGCGGTGCCGCACTGGAAGTGGGCCGCGGAGCTGACGCGCGAGCTGGGCGGCGAGGCCGCTTGGGCGTCCGCGCGGGACGTGTGGCGCGCGCTCTCCGGCAAGGTGGCCGCGTTCGCCGAGTTCAACTGGGACAAGGCCTCTCCGCCGGACCGGGAGAAGCCGGGCATCAACCCGCTGCCGTCCGGAGCCGATGGCCGTCCGCCCGGGTACCGTGAGTTCGGCGCGCCGCGAGTGAGGGGTATCTAGCGATGAGTCGCATCCTGACAATGCTGGTGGCCATGGCCACCATCGTCGTCGCCCTCGCGGGCGGCGTCGCGACGGCGTACGTGGTGGGTGGTCTGGCAGAGGCCCACTTGTTCACGGGCGCCAGCCGGCTGACGAACATCATCTTCCTGATGCTCGTCTTCGTGATGATCATCGCCACGCTGCTCACGCTCGCCGAGCGCAAGTGGAGCGCGTTCATGCAGGACCGCGTGGGTCCCAACCGCGCGCGCCTGGGCATCCCGGGCCTGAAGAACCGCTCCCTCGGCGGCATCCCGCACATCATCACCGACGTGCTGAAGATGCTGACGAAGGAGGACTTCGTCCCGGGGCTTGCCAACAAGTTCCTGTTCAACCTGGGCCCCCTGCTCGCCTTCGCGCCGGTGTTCGCGCTGTTCGCCGTGGTGCCCGCCGGCCCCACGGTGTCGGTGTTCGGCCAGAAGGTGGACATGGTGGTGGCCACGCCGGACTTCGGCATCCTCTACCTGTTCGCCATCGCGTCGCTGGCCGTGTACGGCACGGCGCTCGCCGGCTGGTCCTCCAACAACAAGTTCGCGCTGCTGGGCGGCGTTCGCGCCTCCGCGCAGATGATCTCCTACGAGGTCGCGCTGGGCCTGTCGCTCGTGGGCCTGTTCCTGACCTTCTCCTCCGTGCAGCTCCCCGCGCTGGTGGGTGACGTGGCCAGCGCCCTGTCGCCGGCCACCGGTCAGGGCAAGTACCTGTGGAGCACGCAGGTGTTCGGGCTGGACATCGGCATCCCCGCCTGGGGCTTCATCATCCAGCCGCTGGGCTTCATCGGGTTCTTCGTCGCGTCGTTCGCCGAGACCAAGCGCGCCCCCTTCGACGTGCCGGAAGGCGAGTCGGAGATCATCGGCTACTTCGTCGAGTACTCCGGCATGAAGTTCGGCATGTTCATGATCTCCGAGTTCGTGGAGGTCGTGGTGCTGGCCGGCGTGACGACGGCGCTGTTCTTCGGTGGGCACAACCTGCCTGTCTTCGGCGAGGCGCTGGCGAACAACGCCTTCATGCAGGAGCACGGCTGGGTCTACGGCACCATCCTGGGCACGGTGTTCTGGCTGAAGGTCCTCCTCCTCATCTGGGTGCAGCTGGTCATCCGCTGGACCTTCCCGCGCTTCCGGTACGATCAGATCCAGTCGCTCGGCTGGAAGATCCTCCTGCCGGTGGGCCTGGTGAACGTGTTCGTCACGGCGGCCCTGGTGCTGTGGGATCCGTCGCTGCGCGCCCTGGGCGTGGTGGGCATCCTGGAGATTGCGGTCTTCATGGCCCTGACGCTGTCGAAGAAGGAGAAGTCGGAGGCCGGTGCGCACGGCGACGCGCACGGGCACGGGCATGACCACGGGCACGCGGCGCCGGCTGGCGCCCATGCGGATCCCCATCCCTCTGCGGCGGGCGCGCACTAAGCCCGCCAGGGCGGCGGCGCAGCACGGCCGCCGCAAGCGAGACACGACATGGCGTACAAGGCGACCCAGGATCCCCGGACGGACCTCCGCGAGCGGACGTACATCCCCGAGCTGTTGCGCGGCCTGGCCATCACGACCCGGCACTTCTTCCGCAACATGTTCGGGACGCGTGACACCAACCCTCAGGTGGTGGACCGCAAGGGCCTCAGCCTGATGACGACGGTGGAGTACCCGGAGGAGAAGCCCATCTACCCCGAGGGGTACCGTGGCCTCCACCGGTTGGTTCCGCGCGAGGACGGCAAGCCGCGCTGCGTGGCTTGCTACATGTGCGCCACCATCTGCCCGGCGCAGTGCATCTACATCGAGGCGGGCGAGTACGAGACCGAGACGAGCGACTCCGAGTCGCGCGTCATCGAGAAGTTCCCCACCCAGTTCGTCATCGACGAGCTGCGCTGCGTGGTGTGCGGCCTCTGCGTGGATGCGTGCCCCAAGGACGCCATCCGCATGGACACCGGCACGCACACGCCCTCCGAGTACAGCCGGCAGAACTTCGTCTACGACATCCCCAAGCTGCTCAAGGGGCCGGCGGTGTCTCACCCGTCGGATCCGTGGAACAAGCGCGAGGGCTCCGAGGAGCCGCACCACGTCCACAAGGAGGCCCACACGCGCATTGGCGAGGGCCTGGTGCAGCTCAAGACGCCGCAGCTCGGCGCGGGCCACGGCAAGGCGCCCGCGCACGGCTCCCAGACGGTGGTGACGCAGCAGGGCCCCATCCAGGTGACGCGCTTCCTCAAGTAGCCCGCCGTCCCCTGCTGCTTCTTCCCGGCCTGCCGCACCGTGAGTCACGGTTCGGCGGGCCGGTGTCTTTTCCGGGTGCGTGTGGTGACGGTGAAGCTCTTCAATGCAGCTAGCGCCGAGCGGCCCGGGTGGACACGCGCAGGCGCGGAGTGCGCGCGGGTCGACAGCCGAGCGCGCAAGGGCCTTCCGGTGGGGGACTCCACCTCCCTAGCGTGGAGGTCTCCATGAAGCGCTACCGCCTCTCGGTGTGTAAGGGCTCCAGCTGTCGGGCGGGTGGAGCGGACAGCGTCCACGCCGCGGCGCGAGACGAGCTGAGTGCCCGCAGCCTGGTGCCTCGTTGCGAGCTGTACCGCGGGGGCTGCTACGGCTTCTGCCACATGGGGCCCAACGTGGTGGTGCGCGAGGACACCGGCCGCAAGAAGGACCCGCTCTCGCCCGAGGACTACCAACTCATGGGCTGGGAGGGCGAGGTCTACTACTCGGCCATGACGGCGGAGAAGATGCGCCGCGTGGTGGCCGAGCACATCCAGCAGGACACACCCGTGCGCGAGCTGTTCGGTCAGCCGGACTCGGACTCAGGCGAGGAGTAGCGCCCTTCTGCTCACTGCTCGCCGAGGGGATGCACGCCGTCCCACTCCTCGGGCGGAGGCATGAGGATGAGGCCCTGGCAGCGCTCGGCGTAGACGGCGGCCACGGTGTCGCCGTACTCGGTGGCACAGCGGCGGAAGAGTTCCTGCGCGTCCATGAAGCGGCGCTGGTGGTACGCGGTGAGGGCCTTCTCGTAGAGCGTGAGGCCCTCCTGCATCTTCGCGGTGAAGTCGCCGCGCCGCCCCAGCAGCTCGTGCAGGCGCAGGGGCTGCGCTCGGTTGCGCAGGCGCACGCGGTCCACCTCGCGGAACACGTAGCTGTCGCTGGCGAGCTGCGCGGTGGCCTCGCCCGCGAGCACGTAGGTGCCGTAGGCCTTGTTGGCGGCCTCCAGGCGGCTGGCCATGTTCACCGCCTCGCCCATCACGGTGTAGTTGGACTTCAGCTCGCTGCCCATGTCGCCCACCAGCACCTCGCCCGTGTCCAGGCCGGCGCGGAAGGTGAGGCGGTGGCCGAACTTCTTCTCCCAGAGGGGCTGCTTCTCCGCGAGCACCGCGCGCATCTTCAGCGCGGCCTCGCAGGCCAGGTGCGCGTGCCGGTCCGTGCGCACGGGCGCGCCCCAGAACGCCATCACCGCGTCGCCCACGTACTTGTCCACCTGCCCCGCCGTCGAGCGCACCACCGCCGTCATCTCCGTGAGGTAGGCGTTGAGCAACTGCACGAGCTGCTCGGGCGGCATCTGCTCGGACAGGCGCGTGAAGCCATCGATGTCGGAGAGGTACACCGTCATCTTCCGGCGCTCGGGCCGCATGAGGCTGACGTCCCGTGCGACCAGCCGCGCGACCTCGGGGCTGACGTAGCGACCGAGCGCGCTGTGGACGAAGTCGCGCACGTCCTGCTCGTTGCGGAAGGCGTAGACGGTGGTGGAGACGAACGCGAAGGCCATGGCCAGGAGCGGTCCGGCCACGGCGATCCACAGGTGGTCCTCGACGAAGACGTAGCCGGAGAGGACCACGTAGCCCGCGGCGGCCGCGCCCAGGCCCCCCACGTACAGCAGCGCGCCACCCAGCGAGCGCAACAGCCAGCTGATGGACAGCGCGAGGAACGCCCCGAGGAAGGCGAGCCCCACGGTCAGCAGCAGGTCCAGGTCCGTCCGCGCGCGCGTGATGCCCTCCGACTGGAGGATGTTCGCCAGCGCCTGCCCGAGGATGGCGCCCCCCGGCAGTCCCCGACCGATGGGCGTGTCACGGCCCTCTGGGGCATAGCTCGTCGTGTTGGTGAGGATGACGGCGCGCCCCTTCACGTCGTTCTCGAAGCGCGGAGGCCGCTCGTCCTGCGCGTCGAAGAGGTTGACGAGCACGTTCCAGCCGCGGACAGAGCGCCCCAGCGAGCCCCGCGTCCCGCGCCCCGCGACGGGCGAGTCCCAGCGCACCAGGCTGTAGCCCGACTCATCCATGGGCACCGAGTAGGCGTCGCCGATGTAGAGCCGGCCCTGCGCGTAGCGGAGCTGTCGCGTGCCCGCCAGTCGCATCGCCGCGGCCAGGGGCAACGAGGGCAGCACGTGGCGCTCACCGCCGCGCGGGCTGTAGAGCACCAGGTGCGGCACTCCGCGCACCACGCCATCTGGATCCGCTGACAGGGTCGCGGCCCCATATGCGCTCGCCGCGCCCAATAGGGGCGTCACGGGGTGCTGGAGCTGGCGCACCTCCACGAGCTTCTCGGGGTCGAGCCCCTGGACGACGACCTCCGTCATCGCCACGAAGAGGTCCGTGGACGACAGGGCGTACGCATCATCCGTGGCGCGGCGCTCCTGGACCGCGGGCTGCGCCTCACCGAGCTGCGCGCCGAGGAGGCGGCCTTCTCCTTCGTCCGCCACCCCGGCCCAGACTTCCATCGCGCTCCCGGCGGGGATGACGAAGGCGGGCCGACGCAGGGTGAGGACGGTCTGGGCTCGGACGCGGGCCTCGGCCAACGCGACGTAGCTGCCCAGTCGGACGCGATAGGGCCAGAGCCGCCCGGCGAGTGGCAACGTCCGCGCGCCTTCTGAGCCCCAGCCAAACGCGAGCACCGAGTGGCCGGGGTCTTGATCGAGCAGCTCGCGAAACGCGTCGTCGTCCTCGGAGAGCGCCGAGCGCCCCGCCTTGGGGCTCACGGTGCAGGCGCGGGGACTGAGTTCGGGATACAGCGAATCCAGCACCACCAGCGAGGCGCCCTCCCCCACCAGCCGATGCACCATGCTGCCCACCACCTGGCGGGGCCAGGGGTACGCGGCGATGCCCGGGCGAACGCTCTGCTGGGCCTCGGCGAGCGTCTCGTCATCGACGGCGACGACCACGACCTGGTCCGAGCGCGCCGAGCGTTCGCCCAGCTTGCGCGCGCGCCAGTCGTAGAAGACGCGCTCCCAGGAGTCCACCCCTCGCGAGGCCGCTTCCACCAGCCCCGTGGGTGACAACATGCTCGGCGCTTCTTCCGCGGAGGACACGCGCTGCGGGCGCTGCGACACGAGCAGCCCCATCAAGCTGCCGAAGAGGGCCGCCTGCAGGAGTGAAAAGCCGAGGCGCTTGAGGAAACGCCGACCAGCGGAATGGGCTCGGAGACCTTGCACGGACGGGCAGAGGATACTCCGGCCGGCGCCTTGGTATGCTCCTGCGCCCATGAAACGACTCCTCCTGTCCGCCGCAGCCGTCGCCTCCCTGCTCGCGCCCCTGGCCTGCGACCTGGAGAAGGCCGGAAACCAGCTCTCCGCCGACCACGTCATGGTGGGCACCCTGTTGGCGACTCCCCGAGTGGACGTCTCCGCGTCCGCGATGGCGGGGTACGACGCGGGCACCTTCGGCGGCGCGGACGGCGGGGCCGATGTCATCTCCCTGCCCGCGCAGACGGCGGCCTTCGTCTTCTTCGGCACCAAGTCTGGAGCCAACGCCTCGCCCTCGGGGGTGTCGGGGGCCAGCGTGGAGCTGAAGACCGGGAGCGAGCCGGGCGTGGCGCTCACCTCGGATGGCGCGGGCAGCTACAGCCGCAGCAGCAACGGAGAGACGGGGCTGGTGTACCAGTCCGGTGCCACGTACCAGTTCGTCGCGACGGAGAGCGGCACGCGCTACGTGGGCCACGTCGAGGACTCGCCGACGAAGGAGAGCATCACGGCCTTCCATCCTCCCGAGGGCTTCGTGCGGCTCGCGGCGAACACGGCGTTCAGCTTCGACCGCGCCGCGGCGCCCGCGGGCAAGGACCGCACGCTGGGCTTCGTCACGGTGGTGCCGCTGAGTTCGGATGGGCAGAAGGGCCAGCCGACGTACTCCAACGTCCCCACCTCGCCGGTCGAGTTCCTCCAGCTCGTCGCGGTGCCGGCCACGTTCCGCGAGGCCCGGGTGACGATTCCCGCGACGGCGTTCCCCAAGTCAGCGCAAACCTACCTGGTCATCTTCCAGGCCGTGCGCATGGGCGGCGCGGAGACCGACAACCTGTTCCTCGGAAGCGCGCTCCTCGCTGGGACCGCGGAAGTCGGCATCTTCCGAACGAACTGAGCGCCAGGCCGCGCCCACGCGCTCCAGGACCTCCGTTCCGGAGCACGCGGTTCGCCTCGCGGATCCGCGGGCGAGAGACCCGAGCAGCAAGCACGAGCCCGAAGAAGGTATCGGGCCTCGAAACACCACCCTGCCGAGCGTCACGCGCGAAGCAGGGTCAGCGCGCTCAGCCCGCTTCGATGTCGAGCCCGATGCGGCCCTCGAGCTTGAGCCGGAGCAGATGGCCAGCGAAGCGCTCCGCCTCATCGCGGGCGAGGACGTGACGGAACGCATCGCCATCGGCGAGTTCCACCTCCAGTACCGGCCCACGCTGAAGGAGGCGGAAGAAGTCCTCGCCACCATCCGCGCGAGGCACGAACACCGGGAGGAAGCCCTTGAGCGGCAGCGCCACTCCGGGAGCCCGCATGCGCTCCACCAGGGCACGTGCGCCCGGCCGCACCGCATCCGCCGGCACGTCCTCGTCGGGATAGAGCGGAGCCGGTGCCAGCGCGACGTCCTCCGTCGAGTCATCCGCGAGGAAGCCGTAGCGCGTGGGGAGACGCCCCGTGAGCTGGTAGCACAGCAGCACGGACGCATCGGCAGCCACCCGTGACACATGGAGGATGGCGCGCTCCGCTCCCACTCGGCGCAGCACCAACGTGAGCCCCGGACGGCTCACCGTCACGTAGCGCTGCACGCGGTCCAGCAGCGTCGCGCGGATCTCCTTCATCGCCTCGGAGTAACGGGCCTCACTGTCCGCCTCCCGCTCCGCGAGCGCGTCCCGCGTCTTGCCGAGCCGAGCCTCCGCGTCGCGCATGAATCCCTGCGCGTCCGATGTGGCGGAAGGCACGAGCGCCGGAGCAGCCCCCTCCGGAACCATCAGCCCAGCGGCCCGCACCGCTCCCAACAAGAAGTCCCCCTGGTGCGAGAGCCGCTCGCGCTCCTCGCGGAAGCGCTGCCGCGCGGCCGCCTGGTGCCGCCGCAGGTCGCTCCAGGCCTCGTAGGCGGCCTCCAGCGTCTCCAGGCCGCGCAGACGCGCCAGGGCCTCATCTGGGCCCGAGGGCTCGCTCTGGGAAGCAGGGGCCGGCTCGCGCGAGGGGGGCGCGGTCACCGCGGGCATGTCCACCGGGGTGTCGTGGCGCAGGAGCGCATCCCTGCGGCCTCGTCCCGTCGTCCCCTTCTTCTCCCCGCTCACGACACCCTCCAGGCGACGGGATGCGAACCATCCCGGCCCGGGAATGATAGGGGCGCCCGCGCCCAACACCCAGCGTTCCCGACCGCGCCGAGGCGCCCGTCACCCGCCGGGGCAGCACCTCGGCGCCGCCAGGCGGAACTCAGGCCGTGCGAGAAGCGGGAGGAACCTGCTGCGAGGAGGACGCCTCGCCCCGCGAGCCGTTGATGGCGTTGGACAGCGCGTCCTGGCCGCTCTGCAGGCGCTGGCGCAGGTCTCCCCGGAGCTGATCCCCCGGCTTCTGCGCGAACAGCAGACCCAGCCCCGCGCCCACCAGGAGGCCCGCGGCGAACGCGCCCAGCACGGGCGCGAACTGCTCCACGGGGCCGCGGCGCGACTCCAGCCCGATCAGCTCCAGCACGTCGTCTCGGTCCAGCTTCTTGATGTCCTTCAAGCTCAACATGCGCGTCTCCGATGAACTGCGAGGTGGGTGGAAACCGTGAGCGCTAGGCGCTCTCCGGGCGCGACGGATTCGATGCGGGAGTCGCTCGCGCGGGCGCTTGGGCCTGGCTGCTCCGTCCCGTTTGATAGCCCTGCACGGCCGCCTCGGCCATGCCGATCAGCTCGTCCTTCACGAAGGGCAGCGCGGCCAGCTTCATGCCCAGGCGGAGGACCCGGGCCGTCAGCGGCGTGAACAGCCCACCGCCCAGCACGTAACCAATGCCCAGCGCCGCCGCCATCATCCCGTAGGGGTTGCGCTCCACGCGGCCCCGGAGGTCCAGCGTCTGGCCCAGCTCGGACGCCGCGTCGCGCGCATCCGTGAACAGGCGCTGCGCGTCGGCGCCCAAGTGGTCCACCTTCTCGCCCAAGCCCCGCCCCTCGTCGCCCGTCGAGGACACTCGGCCGCTCGAATCGCCTGGATAGGTCGTCATCGTCGTTCTCGCTTTCAGCGGCGGGACGCCAGGCGCCCCACGAGGAAGCCCACCGCCACCGCGCCCAGCAGGCACGTCCCCGGGTTGGCGCGGATGAAGCTCACCACGCGCTGGTTCAGGTCCACCAGGTTCTGCCGAGCCTCGTCGAGCTGCGGCACCACCTGGTCCTGGAGCTGTCGGGCCCGGTCTGCCAGTTGCTGCGGATTCATCTCCATCGAACCTTCTCCTGTCAGGGTTGAGTCGAAGCTTCCGGGCCCGCCGAGCGCTCAGCGCTCGCCACCCCGCCGCGAACCGAGCACATAGCCCACGAGGAACGCGGCGCCCACGCACGTGTACGGATGGCGGCGCACCCAGCCTCGCCAATCGGTGGCCACCGCCACCTCCTCGCGCAGCGCGCTGACCGAGGTGGCCAGGTCGGCCCGCGTCCGCTCGATTTCCGCGCGCAGGGCCGCGCTCGTGCGCGGGCGCACGGGCTTGGGCTGTTCGTTGCTAGCGGCCATGCGGCGGCTCCTGGAAGGGCGATGGCGAGGACTCGCGCAGGGTATTCACTCCCGACTCCGCCGGAGCAGGCCGGGGCGGCGGCCGCGTGAAGACCGCCATGCTGCGCGACAGCTCATCGGACGTATCATCCATCATCTGGCGCGCTTTCAGTCGCGACACCGCATGGGCCACACCCAGTCCGCCGCCCACGAGGTTGAGCAACCCCACCGCCGCGAGCGCACCCGCCCAGCCCGTCCAGGGGACGAGCGCCGCGGCCAGGGCGCCGCACACGAAGGCGTAGCCCACGAGGATGAAGGGAACGAACACGGCGATCCTCGCCACGTCCAGGCCCATGGCGCGCGCATCCTCGGACAGCTCCATCCGAGCGAGTTGCAGGTGCTGCGACACCAGCCGACTGAAGCCCTCCGCCATGCGCCCGACGAGCGCGGTGATGCCGCGTTCCGTCTGTTCACTCCCCACGTGCATGCACTCTCCGACCGTCGCTCGCGTCCGCGCTCCGGGCGGGGCCAACCTAGGCACCCGCCTCCGTCACGACAACTACGTCACAACGGATGTGTCTGGCGTTCGCAAGCGTCGGCCACCCAACGCACCGCCAGCGCCCCCCACGCTAGCCGATGAGCTGCACGGGCGGAGAGCGCCGAGTCGCGACCACGATGGGAGCCTGGAAGCGCAGCACCAGCGGCAGGTGGTCCGAGGCCTGACGACTCAGGGCCGTTCGGTGGGGGTGCAGCGCGAGCGGCTTCACCCCGGCATCCACGTAGATGCGGTCCAATCGCAAGAGCGGCCAGCGGGTGGGATAGGTGCGCGCCGGGACCCGGAGGGCCAGCGCCGCGTCGTGGAGCGCCCGGCGCACCAACGCGGGCACAGGCCCTGGGCCCCAGGAGTTGAAGTCCCCGCACACGACGAGCGGGTCCTTGCGCACGGCGTCGCTCAGGATGTCCGCCGACAGCAGCAGCGCCTCCTGCCGGCGCCGCTCTCCCACGGACAGCCCCATGTGGAGGCTGAACACGTGCAGCAACTGCCCCGCGCCCAGGTCCAGGTCGCACCGAAGCGCCCCACGCGGCTCACGCCGGGGGACGCTCAGGTCGTAGTTCTTCGAGCGACAGATGGGCAGCCGCGTGAGGATGGCATTGCCGTAGCGCCGGCCGTTGAGCACCACGTTGGGCCCGAACGCCAGGTGCATGCCCAGGAGTTCCGCGAGGTGCTCGGGCTGGTCCTCGCACGGCGTCTGGCCCCGGAAGTCGCCCACCTCCTGGAGCGCGAGGATGTCCGCGTTCACCTCGCGCAGGACCTGCCCCACACGGTCCAGGTCGAATACGCCGTCCAGGCCGATCCCGCTGTGGATGTTGTACGAGACGAGCGTCAGCTCCACGCGGACGACCCACCCCTCACGCGGGCCGGAGGCGCCGGGCGGCCAGGCGCATGCCCGTCAGCGGCAGCGTCATCAGCCGCCCCGCGGCCCGGACCGCATCGGACAGGCTGGAGCGGAGCGAGCGCAGGTGGCGCCCCGCCTCCTCCGCCAGTTCGGGGAAGCGCGTGGGTGGCGCGGACTCGCGCGTGGCTGGCAGCGAGCCAATGGGCGCCGTGGGACGACGCCCCGGCACGGTCGGCGCCTTGCGCTTGCGGGACGCCCCGGCCCGTCGGGCGTCCAGTTGGTGCTCCTGGAAGAGCTCCTCGGTCTCCGCGTGGCTTCGGCCGTAGTGGATGCCCTCGCCTTCCTGCTCCGGGCGCGTGCGCGGGCGAGCCAGGTGCGCCTTGTCCTGGCGGCGCTCGCTCCGGCTCTGGGGAAGGGTCTTGGGAACCTGGAAATGATCGAAGCTGTAGGAGCGAGGCATATCCGCACTCTCCATCCACTCAATCGGGTCCGAGCAGAACCTAGGAAGCCACCGCTTCCTCCGGCACGACAGGGCCCGCGGGCCCTTGTCCGCCCTCCTCCCTCCCAACCGAGCAGTCAGCGACAGCCGCCTCAGAGGGCCGAGCGCGCGAGGACTCCCAGCGGGCAACCGGCACGGCGCGAGCCGGGAGGGCAGCAACCCGAGGCGCGTGGTGTATGAACGGCCCATGCCTGCGCCTCGCCTCGTCTTCGTCGCCCTGCTCGCCACCTGCATCGAGGCCGTCGCGGCGCAACCCGCCCCCACGTCCGAGAAGCCCCCGGCGGAGCCGACCCGCCAGAGCGCCCCCGAGACGCGGCCCCACCTCATCCTCCAGCCCGGGACGGCCAAGCCCGGCGACCCCGTGCTGGTGACGGTGCGCGGGCTCGCGGGCCTGCCCTCGGGCACCCTGGGGGGCAAGGCCCTGCGCTTCGTCCCGTGGCAGGGCGGCGCCATGGCCATCTCCGGCCTCTCGGTGGACCTGGCCCCCGGACGCGTCGACGTGAAGGTCACCGTCCCCGCGTCAGCGGGCACGGCCCCCGTGGAACTCAGCGGCACCCTGGAGGTCGTCCCGCCCGGCTATCCCGAGCGAGAGCTGCGCGTGGCCTCGAAGTACGTGGATCCGCCGAAGGACGTGAAGGCGCGCATGGAGGCGGATCGCCGCGCGTTCGCCATCGCCTTCGCGCAGCCGCTCCAGGCGCCGTTCTTCGGACAGAACTTCGCGTGGCCGCGCCCGGCCACCATCACCGCGCCGTTCGGAGACCGCCGCTCGTTCAACGGCAAGCTCCAGAGCCAGCACTTCGGCACGGACCTGGACGGCGCGACGGGCGAGCCCATCCTCGCCGCCAACGACGGCGTGGTGGTGATGACGCGCGAGAACCAGGCCGCCGGCAACACCGTCATCGTCCATCACGGCGGCGGCCTGTTCACGACCTACTTCCACATGTCGCGCATCCTCGTGAAGAACGGCGCGCGGGTGAAGCAGGGCGAGCGACTCGGCCTCGTGGGCAAGACGGGCCGCGTGACGGGCCCCCACCTCCACTGGGGCGTGAAGGTGGATGACCTGTGGGTGGATGGCCAGTCGTTGCTCAAGCTGGACTTCTTCCCCGCCCCGCTCGCGTCACCCAGCCTCGCGGCACCGAACCTCGCGCACGGCTCACCCGAGCTGGGGAATCCCTAGCGCCGCGCGAGCCTCGGCGGGCGTCATGGGCTCGCGGCCCGCGTCGCGCGCCAGGCGCACGGCCTTCTCCACCAGCGGGCCGTTGCCCTTCGCCATCTCGCGGCCCGCGGTGTCCAGGTAGAAGTTGTCCTCCAGGCCCACGCGGATGTTGCCGCCGAGCACCAGCGCGCCCATCACGAGCGGCCACTGCACCTTGGAGATGCCAATCACCTCCCAGGTGTCCTCGGGGCCCACCTGCCGCGCCATGTGCGCCAGGTTCTCCATCGTCGGAGCCACGCCCCCCAACACGCCGAGCACGAAGCTGTACTGGAGCGGCGGCTTCAGCAGCCCCATCGCGATGAGCGGCTGCGCGTTGTGGATGTGCCCCACGTCGAAGCACTCCAGCTCCGGCTTGGAGCCGCCCGCGCGCATGGCCTCGGCGGCGATGATGATGTCCGAGAACGGGTTGGGGAACACGAAGTCGAAGACGAAGCCCTTCCGCTTCTCGGAGTACTTCGCGTAGTTCATCGAGCCCATGTTGAGCGCCGCCATCTCGGGCCGCGTCTCGTTCACGTAGCCGATGCGCGCGCGCTTCTCGTCCTCCCCCTCCACCCCCATGTTGAAGCCACCGGTAGAGAAGTTGATGATGATGGGGCTGCGCTTGCGGACCTCGTCGCGAATCTGCCGGTAGATGTCCGTGCTCCAGGACTGATCTCCGGTGTCGGGCTCGCGCGCGTGGATGTGCACCACGGCCGCGCCCGCCTCATAGGCCCGGCGCGCCTCCTCGGCGATCTCCACGGGCGAGTACGGGATGTACGGGCACTGCTCGCGCTTGGTCAGCACGCCGTCCAGCGCGCACGTGACGATGACCTTGTCCTGCACCAGGGCCATGAAGCTCTCCTCCTAGAAGGGACTGCGGGAGACACTGTAGAGCTCAGCGGTCGTTCCACTTCGGGGGACGCTTCTCCAGGAAGGCAGTGACGCCCTCGGCCGCGTCGTCGGCCAGCACGTTGAGGGACAGCTGCGACGCGAGGAACTCCAGCGCCGCGGGCAGGGGCATGTCCTCCGCCGTGAAGAAGGCGCGACGGCCCAGCGCGAGCACCGCCTGGCTCTTCCCCGCGAGCTTGTCCGCCAGCGCGCCCACCTGGGCATCCAGCTCCGCCGCCGGCACCACGCGATTGACGAGCCCGAGCGCCAGCGCGTCCCGCGCCGTCAGTCGCTCCCCGGTGAGCACCAGCTCCAACGCGCGCTTGCGGCCCACGTGTCGCTGGAGCAGCGCCATCATCATCATCGGGAACAACCCGACGTCGATCTCCGGCGTCCCGAAGCCCGCGCCCTCCACGGCCACCGCCAGGTCGCACGCGAGCACCAGGCCCAGGCCTCCCGCCAGCGCGTGCCCGTTGACGCGAGCCACGGTGGGCTTGCGCACGTCCTGGAAGCAAGTGAGCAGTCGCCCGTACGCGCGCCGCCCGTCATGCGTGGCGAGGAAGCCCGCCTCGCCCGCGAGCTGTCCAAGGTCGCCGCCAGCACAGAAGACCTTCTCGCCCGCGCCAGTGAGCACCACCACGCGCACGCGAGGGTCCTCGTCCGCGCGGCCGAGGCCCTCCAACAATCCCTGCACCACCCCCGGGGACAAGGCGTTGCGCGCCCCCGGGCGATCGATGGTCAGGTGCGCTTGGGCGCCTTGGACTTCGTACCGGACTTCTCCCGCTTCCATGCAGGCACCTCCGCACCGGGGGCGTCGGCCAGGACGCCGTGAAGGAAGGAGTCGGCGATCTGCGCCTTGGCCTGCTCGAGCATCTGCGTGTCGCGGGCGTCCGCCAGCCCCACCACGAAGGCCGTCAGCCCCATCTCGATGGAGCCGAACAGGAGCGCCGAGGCCAGCAGCGGATCCACGTCCGGCCGCAGCTCTCCCGCCGCCTTGGCGCGGGTGAACATCTCCGAGCTCAAGCGGATGACGTCCACGAACGCCGTCTGGCGGTTGATGCGAGCGCCCGCCGGGCTGCGAGCAATCTCCAGGATGAGCACCTTCACCGCTCGCGGGTCCACCCGGTAGGCCTCGAAGGCCACATCCGCGATGCCCCGCACCTTCTCGACCAGGGAGCCCTCGCTGTCCGCCACCGCGGCCACGCGGGTGACGAAGCCGGTCCACCCCGTCTCGAAGACGGTCTCCAGCAGCTCGTCCTTGTTCTTGAAGTAGTGGTAGACGAGCCCGTAGGCGACGCCCGCCTCGCGCGCCACGTCCGCGATGCGGCAGCCGTGGTAGCCCTTGCGAGCGAATACATCGATGGCGGCGCGAAGGATGGTGCGGCGGCGCTCACTCTCGCGCGTCCCACCCTCCGCCGCCGTCTTCTGCTGACCCACGCGTCCTCCACCGGCCGGTTGATTCAAGAATCAGCCGGGGAGGACCCTACGAACGTGGCGGCTGGCGGTCAATCCCCTCGCGGGGGTTACTTGACCTTCCCGCTGATGGCCGGCGCGTTGATGAACACCTTGTGCCCCTCGAGCTGAGCGGCGGTGTACTTGCAGACCGCGTTCACGGTGAAGTCGAGGCCGGGGTCGGGGAAGGGGCCCGGGGGCGGCTCGGCCGCGGGGTCGTGGACGTCCGCGATGGTGTACGACTCCACCTGGAAGGGCGGGTACGTGAAGGCGATGCCCTTCTCCAGTGGATCCACCTTCACTGGACCGATGGCGCCACCGGCGCAACCGTCATCGCCGCCGTTGCGCGCGAGCTGGTTGAACCAGGGGTCGGACAGGAGGAAGGAGGCGCCCACGGTGGCGAAGTGGCCCACGACGACGGCCGTGGCGGGGGGCGGCGGGGTGATCTGCCGGACGACGGGGTTCACCGGATCGCTGCGGTCCAGCGCGTGCGGCCAGCCCGTCCACAGGATGCGCTCCTGCACCCAGATGGTGGTGTTGGAGTCGTACTTGCCATTCTTCCCGTCCCAACGGCCGTTGCCGTCGGTGTCCACGAAGCGCTCACTCGGGTCCCACGTGCCGTTGTCGTTGGAGTCCACGAACGGCTCGGTGGTGTCCTCGAAGGCCTCACCCTGGTCGTACTGACCATTGTTGTTGTCGTCGTAGAACTGCTCCTCGCCGCTGGTGATGGCGATGAGGCTCACGAGGTTGTCGCGCGGGTTGTTGACCTTGCCGGGCCGGATGGGGTCCTCGCGGCGGGGCTCGGGGCGGGGATTCTGGGGCTGCGGCACCACGCCGTAGTCGGCCAGCGGGTTCTCGGACCAGAGGAACGGGTGCATCCACAGGGGCGCCAGGTACTCGCCGGTGTGGGTGGCGTCCTTGGTGGGGTTCCAGGTGAAGACGCCCGGCTCCACGTCCACCGGCAGGGGCAGCGAGCTCTTGTAGAGCACCTCGGCGTTGCCCACGACGTTGGTGGCGGACACGCCCGAGGGCGCGATGGTTCCCGCCTCGGTGAGGAAGGACACCTGCGCGCCGACGATGCCGTCGCCGTTGCGATCCGCCACGTGGGCGATGCAGCGCACCTTGACGCCGGCGATGAGGTTGCGCGTCTCGTCCCACGCGCCGATGGCGTGGTGGGCACCGGAGCCGGCGCCAGAGAACGAACCGCACTGGAAGGTGAACTGGCGCGAGCTGGACGCGGTGCCAGCGAAGCTGACCACCGGGCTCAGCGCCGTCTTGTCCTCGGCCGTGGCGACCACGACCACGGAGGCCACGCGGCCCCCCCGAGCGACAAGCTGAACGGAGACGGAGCCGTCTCCGGTGTTGGTGGTGCCCTCAGAGGGCGACAACTCCATGCCGGGGACTTGCGGCTGGAGCGAGAAGGTCACCTTTGTGCCGGCCTGAGGCTGGCCACGGGTGTCCACCGCACGAAAGCGGAGTGTGGTGATCTCACCCAGCTTGGGCTGGAGTGGCGATTGATCCACGAACTCCAGCGTGGCGGGAGGCGGCGGTGAGCACGCCACGAACAGCACGCTCGCGAAAGCCACCCACGAGGCCAGGACCGGACGCATCGGCGGGAACTCCTTAAGGACGAAGAAGGGGCAGTGCTGTGTTCCGTCGCCACACAGCACTCCCCTCCATCTTCCCGGGCCGCCTGCCATCCCGTCAAGGACACGACAACAGGGACGAGCGTCCCCTTGCGTTTCCCGGCGGGGGACTCAGGCAGCCGAGCCGCTGAACATCACCCGGGCAACGCCCAGCAGCCGATCCACGTCCCGCGACGTCAAGCCCCGGGCGCGGGCGAAATCCGACAGCGGGCGCAGCAGGTCTTCGGTCTGGGCAAGGGTCTGCTCCGTGCCCGTGAACAACTCGCCCAGGCTCACGCCCAACGCGTTCGCGAGGGCAGCAAGCGTCTCGACGTGAGGAACACGCTCACCCCGCTCAATCATGGAGAGGAAGGAGACGCTGATCTGGGCTCGCTCCGCGAGCTCCTCCTGCGTCCACCGCTCGGGCCGCTGCGTGCGAAGCTCGCGGATGCGCTGGCCAATTCTTTTTCCGAGGTCCGACACGAAAGACTTCTCCTGGGGGGATGTTCGAGGTTGGTGAAACCACTGCGTACGGCCCGTGATTCCTAGCCCCCTGAACCGAAGGATCCGAACCCGGCGATGCTCAGGTTGACGCCTGCGAACTCCAGCGACTGGCCTCGACGAAGAATCATCACCCCCTCGACACGCCAGCAGTTGCACGCCGGGCCGTAAGACACGGCGAACGTCTGCTGAGCGAGGGGCTGCGATTCTTGAGTTGTTGGATCCCGGTAGAGAGGCTGCACCAACGCTTCGTACCGCAACCCGAGCCCAAATCCGAGCGTGATTCGCGTACCTGCAGTGAGTGCCTGTGCCCGTTCGGCCGCAGAGCGATCGGGCAAGTCAGGAACTTCGGGAAGGGAACGCGAGGCTTCCCCGACCAGCATGTCGATTCCCCGACGTACCGAGTCTGGCCCCACAGCCAGCGGATCGAGTCCGCGCTCGATGGCGAGCGGGCGCACCGCGAGCAAGTCGTCGTAGCGCGCGTAGAGGCCGTCGCCCTTGCCGTTGTCGATGGAGAAGTCGGCGGCGAGCTGAGTGATGTCGCCCGTCGTGGGATCGAGCCGCACGAGCGCGCCCGCGGTGAGGATGCCCGCGCTGGCGCTCAGACGCGCGAAGGAGTCGCGCAGCACCGAGCCCGTCATCGTGCCGTCGGCGATGGCGCGGGTGAGCTCCGAGCGGCCCGCGACGGGCGCGTAGCGAGACAGATCGAAGCCCTGCCCGAGCCGCAGCCGCAGCGGCTCGCGGATGAAGTTGCCCGTCTTCACGCTCAACGCCTGGTCCACCGCCACCACGGCCTGGAGGAAGCCGCGCACGTGACCATCCGACTGCAGCGGCACCGCGGAGTCGATCTCGTCGTAGCGCTGCGGCGCACCGGACGGAGACGCCCCCGCCGCGGGCACGCGTCCCCAGCCGATGGGCACGTAGCGCAGCTCCACGGAGGGCGCGATGGTGTGGCGATACGTCGACGTCGACTTGGGCGTGAGCCCCGCGAACGTGCGCGCCAGCTGCGAGTCGAGCCGAAGGTTCGCGATGGGATAGCCGCGCTGCTGCGTGCGCCCCGACTGCTCGCCGATGAAGAAGTCCTGCCGCAGCGCCAACGACGGCGTGACGCGCGCGACACCACTCAGGTCGAATGAGCCGGTGAGGCGCGGGTTGACATCCAACCGGTCGCGCGCCTCGCGATCCTGTGTGTCGAACACGCCGTTGGACTGGCCTGGATCCACGGGCAGCCGCTTGGGGTCCAGCGTCAGCAGGTCACCCGCTGGACGGTAGCGCCCCGTCGCCGTGTACTGGCCATCCACACCGAAGTCGCCATAGCGAGACAGGATCGGCGTGAGCCGGCTGTACTCCATGCGCAGCCCGCTCACGAGGCCGCCCCAGATGGGTCGCTCGGGCAGGACGAACGTCAGGCCCGGCAGGCGCTGGAAGGTGCTGGGGCCGGGAATCTCGGGTCGCTCGGGGTCCAACGCCGCCGGCAGGCGGTTGTCCTGGATGAAGCGGAAGGGCCAGCGCAGGTCCTGGCGCAGCGACACGTCCAGGCCCGCGTAGAGCTCGTCCTGGCGCTGGTAGATGACCCCGGTGCTGCGCAGGTAGTTCTGCTCGCGCGCGATGACGTCGGCCGTGAGGTCGCGCGTGTAGAAGCCGTCGGACACAAACGACGCATCCACGCGGTCATGCCAGCCGCTCCCCAGGTCCTGCGTGTGCTGCCACGAGGCCTCGCCGCGCAGGCCCCGCTTCTCGTTGATGTACTCCGGAACGACGAGCCCGCCTTCCGTCTCGTCCAGACGGAAGAAGTCTCCGCCGCTCAGGCGCGGATCGAACCGCGGATCCACGCGGGGTCGCGAGTCCTGGAGGAAGCCCAGCGTGACGCGACCGCGCGTGTGCTCGCTGGGGACGTAGCGGAACTCGGTGAGCAGCCGAGGTCCCTTCACACCGTTGATGCGCGGCTCGCGACGGGTGACGGTCAGGAAGTTCTCGGTGCCCACGATGCGCGCGGGCAGGTCACGCTTCACGACGTTGCCGCCGGAGAAGTAGCCCGGCGTGAGCGTCATGTCGTAGCTCTCGCCGAGCGTGATGAAGAACGGCGCGTCCAGCGCGAAGCCATTGAGGCTGGACGTGGTGGGTCGCGGAATCAGCAAGCCCGTCCGGCGCGAGGACAGCGGCAGATACAGCCACGGCAGCGCGAAGACGGGCACGGAGCGCACGTACACCACGGGCCACGTGAGGATGGCGCGCTCGCCCATGACGACGCTGGCCTCGTTGGCCTCCACGCGCCAGCTCGGCTCGCCCGGGCCGCACTCGCACGGGGTGAAGGCCAGGTCGTCCACCACGAAGGCATTTGGGCCCGTGCGCTTGATGTGCGTGCCGCTCATCAGGACGGGCGTCTGTCCCAGCGCGCGCAGCTCCTCGGGCGTCTTGGCGGCGAGCAGGGCCTCCAGCGTGACGCCCTTCTTCTGCATGAAGAGGCCACCCTGCACGACGGCCTCGTTGGCCGCCAGGTCCATGCGCACGGACTCGGCCACCGCGGCCATGCCGCCGCTGACGAACATCACGTTGCCGGAGGCGGTAGCCACCTGGGCAGCCTCGTCGTACGTCACCTCGTCCGCGCGCAGCAGGTTGTCGCCGCTGCGCAGCTCGCAGTGGCCGCGCGCGGTCAGGTGCTGCGCGTCGGAGTCATAGACGACGTAGTCCGCCGCCAGCTCGACGGTCTCTCCAGACGGCAGTTGCACCTGGGTGGCCAGGGGCAGCTGCGTGGAGACGAGCAGCGCGAGGGCGACCGGGACGAGGGAAGTCATGCTGGACGGGGTGCGCGCCGGGCCGGGGCGGCACCCGGGACCTCAGCGAGCGGGGCGCTGGAAGTCGAGGGTGATGAGGTTGCCGTCCTGGCGCGTCTCGAAGCGCGCCGACTCCTTGAGCTGGATGGTGACGCGCACGGTGCGATTGGCGCCGGGATCCGCCTCCACCTTGGCCACCGCGGTGGCGAAGAAGTGCGTGTCCAGCGGGCGGGTGTTGTTGGTGAACTCGACACGCGTGTTCTCCAGCTCCAGCACCACCTGCTTGTCCTGCTCGCTCACCGTGTAGCGCACCGGCTCGTTCGTGCGGACGAAGACGCGCGAGGCGCCCTGCTGCTGCTGGAAGCCCACCAGCGTCATCGTCTTGCGCCGCGAGGACACCTCCGAGACACCCTGCGAAGAGGACGCGGCCTCGTGGCGCGACTCGGCGGCGCGGCTGCCCTGGCTGGGACGGGAGCGCGTCTCGGCGGCGGCCACGGCCTCCTGCTGACGGCGCTCGCGCTCGGCGCGGGCCTCCTCGGCCTTCTGGCGCTTCTCGTCGGCGGCCGCCTCGCGGGCCTCGGCCTGCGCCTGCTTGCGGGCCTCGGCCTCGGCGCGGGCCTCCTCGACCTTCTGGCGCTTCTCGTCGGCGGCGGCCTGCGCGGCGGCGCGGCGCTCCTCCTCCGCGGTCTTCTGCGCGGCGGCGCGAGCATCCGCGTCCTGCCGCTTGCGCTCCTCGGCGGCGGCCTGCGCGGACGCCCGGGCATCGGCCTCCTGGCGCTTGCGCTCCTCGGCGGCGGCCTGCGCGGCGGCGCGGGTCTCCTCTTCCTGACGCTGGGCTGCGGCGCGCGACTCGTCCTGGCGCTTGCGCTCGGCCTCGGCGTCCGCCTGGGCACGGGCGGTGGCCTCGGCGGCGGCCTTTTCCTGGGCCGCGCGCTCGGCACGGGCGGACTCGGCGGCGGCCGCGGCGGCCTGCTCCTGGCGCTGGCGCTCCTCGTTGGCGGCGCGCGTGGCGTCCGCGGCGCTGACCCCCGCGGGCGAGTTGGCCGGAGCCCCCGTCTGCGCGGACTCGGCCACGGCGGCGGGCTTCTCCGCGGCGGCGGCGGGCTTCTCCGCGGCGGCGACCGCGTTCCCACCCGTCACCTTGACGACGAGGTTGTTGCCGGAGGCCTGGATGTCGGTCTCCACCTCGCGCTCATAGCCGATGAGCACGCGGGCGATGGCCGAGGAGTCCGAGCCGTAGCTGGCGGTGCGGATGCCCGTCACCACGCCGTTGCCCACCTGCTGCTCCTCGGGCACGCCCGAGAAGGTGGCCTCGGCGATGTCGATGACGAGGCGCGGCGGATCCGTCATGGTGAAGGTGGTGAAGTTCGGCTTCTTCGAGCCGGAGATCTCCACCGTGCCGCCATTGACGCGCACGTTCGTGATGCTGTTGAGGTCAGCGGCCGGCTGCGCCAGCGCCAGCGCGGGCACGAGCACCCATCCGAGCAGCGACACCGCCAGGGCCTTCATCGACCACTCCCGTTCACAAAATTCACAGGGGGCGAATGCTAACACGCGCTCCCCTGGCTCCAACTTTTTGCGGCTCACGCCACGAGCGACGTCAGCGGATCCGCGGCAGGACGGGCGAACGGGTCCGGTGCGTCCGGGCATACTCGATGAGGTTCTTGATGTCGTAGCAGATCTGCCGGATGTCGTGCCCCATCGTCAGCTCGATGTGGCTGTTGCCCTTCACCGGACGCCACAGCAGATACTCGCTCTGGGCCGCGCGATACACGCTGCGCGTGGACTCCACCGAGGCCAGCGGATCCAGGTCCCCGAAGATGATGGCCATGGGGACATGGATCTTCTCGAAGCCCCGCTTGAAGTCGTAGTCGGTGCGGTAGCAGACCATCTCGCCGCGGCGGATCCACCGCGCGAACTGCTCCAGCACCTTGCGCGGCTCGCGCTCGCCGCCCTCGCGCAAGAGCCAGCGGATGTCCTCGCCGCTCACCCGCTCCGTGTTCACCAGCCGGTTGAGCCGCTGCGTGAGGCGCTTGTACAGCGGCGAGTCCTCGGCCTGCACGAGCTGCCGCTCCAGGAACTTCAGCACCGCGTCCACCGGCACCGCGGTGAAGCGCACCGCCTCGCGTGACTCGGACCGCAGGCGCTGGCTCAGCGCGGGGCTGAAGAGCGCCGCGCCGCGCGACAGGAGCGCTCTCCCCGAGTCCGCCGCGCGCCGCTCCAGGTTGAAGCCCGCGAGCCCCACGTCCACCAGGCTCGCCACCGCGGGCGCGCTGTAGGCCAACAGCCGCAGCAGCATGAAGCCCCGGCCCAGGTCCGCCGGCGAGCCGATGGTGATGAGGCCCTCGAAGTCGTCATGGATGCCGGCGTAGCCGTAGCCCAGCATCCCGCCCATGGAGTGGCCGCAGTAGAAGATGCGCTCGCGCCGGGTGATGCGCTTCACGCCGGAGACAGCGGCGGGCAGGTCGTAGAGGAAGTAGCTGTCCAGGTCCCAGCCGTAGTCCAGGTCCGGCGGCAGCGGGCGCTTGAAGCGCTCCGCGCGCTCCTTCTGGAACGCGATGGAGCTCTTGCCGTGCCCGCGCAGCTCCAGGATGTGGATGTCCACGCCGAAGAACAGCAGGTTCTTGACGAACTGGCCGCTCGTCCACGTGTGCCGGTTCTGCGAGAAACCGTGCACGAGCAGGAGCGGCTCGCCGAACAGCGGCTGGGCAAAGGGCTGCTTCACCGGCCGATAGCGGCTGATGACCAGCGACCACCCGTCCGCGGTCTCCACGACGTATTTCGTCTTGGTGTAGAGCGCCCGGAAATCGACTTCGTCGATGGTGGGCATCGGAGGCCCGGGGATCGCCGATCTCCAGTCCGGCAGGCGCATGCTTGGAATCTACGGCGCCTGATGCAGCGCGCCAAGGTTTCGCTTGGGAAGGGCCTTCACCCGCCCCACCAGGAACAGGGAACCTGTGCAGAGCACGACGTCATCCGGGCCACTTCGGGAGCGGGCAGTCGCCAAGGCGTCCACCAGCGAGCCATGGACCCGAACCTCGGGGCAGAGGGCGCGCGCCTCGTCCACATAGCGCTCGGGCGCCAGGGAGCGCGGAGTCTCCAACGGCGTGAGGTCCACCGAGGTGGCGAGCGGAAAGAGCGCTCGCAGCATCGGCCCCCGGTCCTTGTCCGCCACGACGCCGAACACGAGCCGCAGCCGCCGACCCGGATACAGCGCCCGGAGCGCCTCCAGGAGCACCTGCACGCCCGCGGGGTTGTGCGCGCCATCCACCACGACCGTGGGCGACTGGCCCACCTCTTCCAGCCGACCAGGCCATCGAGCGGTGGCCAGTCCCTCTCGCGCCGCCTCGGGTGACACCGCCACCCCGCGCGCGGCGAGCGACTCCAGGCACGCCAGCGCCATGGCCGCGTTCTGCCGCTGATACGGCCCGCGCAGCGCGAGCGACACCCCGGACAGGCGCCATGAAGGCCCGCGATACGACAGCGCGCCGTTGGCCTCTCCTTCGAGCGCGAAGTCGCGCCCCTCGACGAGCAGCGGCGCGCCCACCTCGGCCGCGCGCCGGGAGATGGCCTCCAGCGCCTCGGGCTCCTGGCGCGAGACGACCGCGGGCACGCCGGGCTTGAAGATGCCGGCCTTCTCGCCCGCGATGGCCCCGAGCGTGTGGCCCAGGTACTCCATGTGGTCGAACGAGATGGGGGTGACGGCCGTGACGGTGGACAGCGCCGCGTTGGTCGCGTCCAGGCGCCCGCCCAGGCCCGTCTCGAGCACCACCACGTCCACGCGCTCCTGCGCGAAGTGCCAGAGCGCCACGACGGTGCCGAACTCGAAGTACGTCATCGGGTCCGACAGCGCCGAGGGATAGCGCTCCAGCACCTCCAGGATGCGCTGGCCGAAGCGCGCGTCCGGGATGTCCTCGCCGTTGACGCGGATCCGCTCGTTCACGCGCACCAGGTGCGGCGACGTGTAGAGCCCCACCCGATGGCCCGCGGCCTGGAGCGCGGCGGCGGCGAAGGCGCACGTGCTGCCCTTGCCGTTGGTGCCCGCCACGTGCAGCACGGGCGCCTGACGCTCGGGATGGCCCAGCGCCTCCAGCGCCTCGCGCACCCGCTCCAGCCCCAGCTTGATGCCCGAGGGGTTGAGCTGCGCGAGGAAGGCGAGCGCTTCCTCGGGGGTGCGGGGCGCGCTCATGCGAATGGCGCCGCCCTACCCCACCAGCCCGAAGAGCTGCCCGAGCTTCGCGCGGAGGTCCTTGCGGTGGACGATGGCGTCCAGCATGCCGTGCTCCAGGAGGAACTCGGAGCGCTGGAAGCCCTCGGGGAGCTTCTGGCGGATGGTCTGCTCGATGACGCGCGGACCCGCGAAGCCGATGAGCGCCTTGGGCTCCGCGAGGATGACGTCGCCGAGCCACGAGAAGGACGCGGCCACGCCGCCCGTGGTCGGGTTGAGCAGCACGGAGACGTACGGCTTGTTGCCGGTGCGGAAGCGGGCGATGGCCGCGGACGTCTTCGCCATCTGCATCAGCGAGAAGATGCCCTCTTGCATGCGCGCGCCGCCCGAGGCGGAGAACACCAGCGCGGGGCACTTCAGCTCGTGGGCGCGCTCGAAGACGCGGGCCACCTTCTCACCCACCACGGAGCCCATGGAGCCGCCCATGAACTCGAACACGAAGCAGCCCACGGAGACCTGGTGCCCGTCGATGCGGCCCACACCGGAGATGAAGGCGTCGTTCTCGCCCAGGTTCTTGCGCGAGGACTTCAGGCGGTCCTTGTACTTCTTCGAGTCGCTGAACCCGAGCGGGTCCTGCGGCTCCAGCTCCTTGTCGAACTCCTCGAAGCTGTCCGGATCCAACAGGGCGCTCAGTCGCGCGCGCGCCGGCCAGGCGTGGTGGTGCTCGCAGTGCGGACACACCATCCAGTTCTTCTCGAGTTCCTGGCGGTAGATGATTTCGTCACAGGTCTCGCACTTGGCCCACAGGCCCTGCATGCGCGAGGGCTGCGGCGGCTCGGTGGCGGGCTCGGGGACGACGGCGATGCGGGGCTTCTTGGAGAACCAGGCCATGGACGCGCCGGGTTAGTCCGGCCGCCCGCGCCCGTCAACTCCTTCGGAACCCGCCCTTCAGAACTCGAAGGTGTCCCCCAGCTCCAGGACTTCCACGGGCAGGCCGGCCAGCTCCTTCTTGAGCTGGGACACGAAGGCCGGCTTCAGGTGGTAGAGCAGCACCGAGGCACCCCGGCGGTCGAACTTCTGGAGCTCCGACGCCACCGTGTGGGGCGTCAGGTGCCCGGAGATGTCCGCCAGCGGCTGGAGGCTGTTGGGGAAGCTGGCCTCCAGCAAGAGCGCCTTGAGGTTCTTCGTCTCGTTGAGCGCCTTCCAGAGCTTGTCCGTGGGGCCCGTGTCCCCGCTCATGGCCAGGGCCGCGCCGCCCTTGGACACGATGAAGCCGCAGGACTCCACCGGATGGCTCACCGGCACGCTGCGCACGGTGTACGGGCCCACCTCGAAGGTGCTGCCCGCTCGGAAGGACTGGATGCGCAGGACGGGCTTGGCCCGCGTGGGGATGCGGGTGAAGTCCGGCCACAGCGCGTTGTTGAACATGTTGTCGCGCAGGGCCTTGGCACACTCGCGCGACGCGTGGATGGTGACGGGCTTGTCCCGCCGGCCAATCACCAGGTCCGCCAGCAGCGGCAAGTCCTTCACATGGTCGAAATGGCTATGGCCCACGAGGATGTGGTCCACCTTGCAGAGCTGCTCGAGCGACAGCGTCCCGGTGAGCGCGCCCGCGTCCAGCGCGAGCACGTCATCCACCAGGAAGCAGGTGCTCCTGCACGTGGGCAGCTCGCCTCCATGGCAACCCAGGACGTTCAGCTTCACGCTAGAGGTCTCCGAACTTCCACTTCATTTCCAGGTAATGGAGGAAGTCGTGAAGTCTGGCTGAGTCATACACGGTCAGTCTGTCACCGCTGCGCTCGACGAGGCCGGCGCGCTCCAGGCGATCCAGCATGCTGCGAACGGCGGGCTCGCCCACGCCGATGAGGCGCGGCATCTCGCGCACCATGAAATCGATCTCGATCCCTTCCTCCATGGGACGGCCGCGCGTCTGGCAGGCCTGGATGATCTGGTGCACGACCCGGCTGGCCGGATCCGACATCAGGAGGTTTTCGATCTGCGCATCGGCCTCGGACAGTCGCTCGGAGAGCTTCTTGATCATCCGAACGGCGATCTCCGAGTTGCCGCGGATCATCGCCTCGAAGGTCTTCGGGTCGATGACAAGAAGCTTGGCGTCCTCGTTGACGGTGGCGGAGGCGTTGCGTGGCTTGTTGGAGATGATGGCCATCTCCCCGAAGAACTCTCCCGGCCCTAGGACCGCGAGAATCTTCTCCACGTCACGCACATGCTTGGAGATGGCAATCTTCCCGGACTGGATGACAAACATCTCCTTGCCGGGCTCTCCCTCGCGGAAGAGTTCGGTGCCCTTCGGGAATTCCTTGCCGAAACGTTGAAAGAGGGTTTCCTCGGCGCCCATCTGGCCCGTGAGTCAATCAGCCCCCTCCCCCTCGGTCAAATAACCCAGCGCGATAACGCGCTGAGTCAAGCCGCCGAATTTACTTGGTCGTGGCGGTGAAGACCCCATCCCAGTCCGGGCCCGGGGGCTGGAGCTGGAACGTGGCGATGGCATCGAGGAAGCGGCGCGAGGGGGTGTCATCGGCCCACAGCGTGAGGACACGCTCGAAGCGTTCCTGCGCGCGAGTCCAGTCGCGAGCGAGGAAGGAATCGACGCCGGCCTCGAAGGCGGCCACGGCCTCGGCATCCTTCCCCGTGGGAAGCCCGAGCGCGCGCAGTTCGTAGACGCCCACGGGCGCGTGCTTGCCCTTGACGCGCACCGCGCCGAGGCGCCGCGCGGTGACATGCTCGCGCACCTGGAGCCACGTCTGCTCGGAGATGAGGACGCGGGTGCCGTACTCCTTGTTGAGCCCTTCCAGGCGTGAACCCAGGTTCACCGCGTCTCCCATCACGGTGTAGCTGAAGCGCCCGTGCGTGCCCATGTGGCCCACGTTCATGGGGCCGGTGCTGAGGCCCACGCCAATGTCCACCTCGGGCAGCCCCGCCGCGCGCCACCCGGCGTTCAAGCGCTGGAGCGCCTCGAGGAAGCCGAGGGCGGCTCGACACGCGCGCAGCGCATGGTCGGGCTGGGCGACGGGCGCGCCCCAGAAGCACATGAGGGCATCGCCGATGTACTTGTCGAGCGTGCCGCCGTGCGCGAACACCACGTCCGTCATGGGCGTGAGGTACTCGTTCACGAGCGAGACGAGGCGCTCGGGCGTCAGCTGCTCGGACAGCGTGGTGAAGCCTCGGATGTCGCTGAAGAGGACCGTGAGTTCGCGCCGCTCACCGCCCAGCTTGAGGCGCTCGGGATGCGCGAGGACCTGCTCCATCACGCTCGAGTCCAGGTAGTGCTGGAACGCGTGACGCAGGCGGGCCTTCTCCTGGTCCACGGACCGGTAGCCGAGGAACAACACCGCGAACGCGCACGCGCCCACCGTCGCGAGCGGCACCGCCGTGGCGACCTGCACACCCCAACCGAAGAGGAACTGATCCACCGCCGCGTACGCGAACATCAGCAGCGCCACCGTCCCCAGCTTCCACGCGTACCGCACCCGAGGCAGCAGCCGAGCCAGCAGCCACGCCGAGGCCAGCATGAAGCCCATCTCCAGCCAGCGCGCCAGCAGCGGACGCACCAGGAAGTCCCTCCCGAGGATGTTGGAGAGGAACGCGGCGCGCACGAAGACACCGGGCTCGAACTCGCTGAACGGCGTGACGCGCTGATCGAAGTTGCCCGTCAGCGTCAGGCCCACCAGCACGGCCTTGCCGCGCACGGTGGCGGGGTCGAACGTGCCATCCACCACGTCGCCCAGGCTCAGCGTGGGGAAGGCGCTCGCGGGCCCGGGGTAGTTGATCAGCGTGAAGGGCTCGGACTCGGAGATGGGGATGAGCAGGTGCTCACCGGCGCGGCGACGCAGCCGCACGCCCTCCAGCCGTCCGGTATCGGAGTCCACCACGGGCTCCACCGCCTCGGCGTCGAAGTAGGCCGCCGCCGTCTGCACATCGAGCGACGCGAGGAAGCCCCGCGGCCCCTCCAGCTTCGCCAGGATGGGCTGACGGCGCAGCGGGCCGTCCGCATCGGGGACGGTGTTGAAGAACCCGAGCCGCGGGCTGGCGCGCGCGAGTTCCGGGAGCGGGAGCTGAACCGACTGATTGCGCCAACCGGGCACCTGCTCGAAGTCGCGCGCGATGGCGGCCCCGGGGGTGAGCGGGCTGAAGTACTGCCGCAGCAGGTGGGGCTCCAGCAGCGAAGCGCGCGCCTCCTCCTGCGCCGCGAAGCGAGCCCGGTCCTTCGAAGGGTAGATGATGACGCCCTGCACGACGCGCGGCGAACGGGCGAGCGCGGCGGCCAGCGCGGCGTCTCCTCGTGCGGAACTTCGGCGTGACAGTTCCGCCCGGTAGGCCGCGAGCAGGGGGTGCACCCCAGGGGAGCCCTCGGACATCTCGCTGAGCACCTTGTCCAACGAGTGGCCCGCCTCGGTATAGGCACGGGCGGCGTCGTTGGCGTCCTCATCCGCGAAGGCCATGTCCAGGCCCACCGCCGCGGCGCCGGCCTCGCGCAGGTGGTCTACGGCCTGGGCCAGCTTCTCGCGGGGCCAGGGCCACCGCCCGTGGACCTGGACGCTCTTCTCGTCCACGGCGGCCACCAGCACGTCTGGATGCGGCGGGCGCACGCCGCGCAGGTGGAACTGGACGTCCGTGATGCGACCCTCCACCTGGTGCACGAGCCGAGCGACCAGGGGGATGGCGTCCGAGCCCTCGGAGAGCAGGCCGATGGCGGGCGTGGACTCCACCCAGGCGTGCAGGCCACACGCGGCCAGCGCGAGGGCCAACGAGAGCAACTCGAAGCGGCGGCGCGAGAGGTAGGAGTGCATCCCGTCGGACATGGTAGCCGTAAACCCGACACCCGCGCGCCGAGGCCCGAGACAAGGGCCCACGGGCCGGGTAGAAGGCCGCCCCGTGGCGACGACCTACAAGCAGTCCGGAGTAGACATCGAGGCCGGCGACGCGTTCGTCGAGCGCATCAAACCCTATGCCGCGCGCACCATGCGCCCCGAGGTGGTTGCCGGGGTGGGTGGATTCGGCGGTCTCTTCGCCTTGCCGCCCGGCAAGTACCGCGAGCCCGTCCTGGTGGCGGGCACGGACGGCGTGGGCACCAAGCTGAAGGTGGCCTTCCTCGCGGGGCGCCATGGCACGGTGGGCATCGACCTGGTGGCCATGTCGGTGAACGACATCCTCACCTGCGGCGCGGAGCCTCTCTTCTTCCTCGACTATTTCGCGACGGGGCGTCTGGAGGTGGACGCCGCGGCCGAGGTGGTGAAGGGCATCGCGCAGGGCTGCGAACAGGCCGGCTGCACGCTCCTGGGCGGCGAGACGGCGGAGATGCCCGGCTTCTACGCGCGCGGCGAGTACGACGTCGCGGGCTTCTGCGTGGGCGTGGTGGAGCGCTCGGCCATCATCGATGGCAAGAGCGTGCGTCCGGGCGACGCGCTCATCGGGCTCACCTCGTCGGGCCTGCACAGCAACGGCTACTCGCTGGCGCGCAAGGTGCTGCTCGAGGACGCGAAGCTCGCGCTCGACGCGGTGCCCGAGGGGCTGGACCGCCCGCTCGGCGACGCGCTCCTGGAGCCCACGCGCATCTACGTGAAGGATGCGCTCGCGCTCACCCAGGCGGTGAAGGTGAAGGGCATGGCCCACATCACCGGCAGCGGCATCCCGGGCAACCTGCCTCGGTGCCTGCCGGACGGGACGCGCGCGGTGCTGAGCGAGAAGACGTGGGTGAAGCCGCCCATCTTCGACCTCATCGCGAAGACGGGCGCGGTGGCGCGCGACGAGATGTTCAGCACGTTCAACATGGGCCTGGGCCTCATCGTCGTGGTGGCGAAGGAGGACGTGGCCCAGGCGCTGTCCGTGCTCAAGGCGCGGGGAGTCCAGGCGTCCGAGGTGGGGCGCGTGGAAGCCGGCCAGGGCGAGGCGACGGCGGTCATCGACCCATGAGCCAGGGGCGGGCCCGGCTGGGAGTGCTCGTCAGCGGAAGCGGCAGCAACCTCCAGGCGCTGCTCGACGCGTGCGCGCGCGAGGGCTTCCCGGCCGAGGTGGCGTGCGTGGTGTCCAACATCCCCACGGCGTTCGCGCTGGAGCGCGCGCGCAAGGCGGGCGTGCGCGCCGAGGTGGTGGACCACAAGGCCTTCGGCGCCAAGACGGACTTCGAGGGCGCCTTGCGCGACGTGCTGCGCGACGCCCGTGTTGAATGGGTCTGTCTGGCGGGCTTCATGCGCCTGTTGAGCGCGGACTTCCTCGCGCACTTCCCAGGGCGGGTGCTCAACATCCACCCGTCCCTCCTGCCGTCCTTCCCGGGACTGCATGCGCCGAGGCAAGCGCTGGAGCGCGGCGTGAAGGTCGCCGGGTGCACGGTGCACTACGTGGATGCGGGGACGGATTCGGGCCCCATCATCGCGCAGGCCGCGGTGCCCGTGCTGCCGGACGATGACGAGAAGTCATTGGCGGCGCGCATCCTCGTGGAGGAGCACCAACTCTATCCGCTCGCGGTTCGTCTGGCCGTCACGGGCAAGGTGACCCAGGACGGCGCGCGCACGCGTGTGGATGCCCAGGCGACCACGGCTCCACTCGCGCTGCGCAGCCCAGGGATGGAGCGGTGACGAACGCTCCGGAGCCTTCCGGGCGCGAGGCGAGACTGGAAGCGCTGCGCGGCGCGAAAGTGATTCTCGTCAGCGCGTGCCTGCTCGGCGAGGCCTGTCGGTACGACGGCCGCTCGCAGCGCTCTGAGCGAGTGCTCGCGACGCTGGAGGGCAAGGAGGTCATCCCCATGTGCCCCGAGACGGGAGCGGGCCTGGGTATCCCCCGTCCGCCCGTGGACCTGAGCGGAGGCACGGGTGTGGACGTCTGGGCTGGGCGCGCCCGCGCGGTGGAGCGCAAGGCACGAGTCGATCGGACAGGAGCATTCCAGCTCGGCGCGCGCATGGCACTGGAGGCGACGCAGCGCTTCGGCGCCACCGTCGCGCTCCTGAAGGAAAAGAGCCCCTCCTGCGGCAGCCAGCGTGTCTACACCGACGGCGTGCTGCGCCCAGGCGAGGGCATCACCGCGGCGCTGCTGCGCGAGCACGGCGTCGTCGTGGTGAGCGACGAAGAGCTGTAGCCCTCAGCGCCCTGCAGTCAGTTCGAACGAGTCCGACGGATCCGCCGCGAAACACGCGTCCACAGCATCCTCCGACACGGCATCGAGCGAGGCCGGGCTCCAGCGCGGCTTCTGGTCCTTGTCGATGAGCACCGCGCGGATGCCTTCGCGAAAGTCCGCTCGCGCCGTCAGCGTCTGACTCAGTCGGTACTCCACGGGCACCATCGCGTCGTAGTCGCGGCCTCGGCCCATTCGAAGCTGCCGCAACGTGACCTTGAGGCTCATCGGGCACATGCGCGCGAGCGTCGCCCGCGTCTGTTCCGCCCACTCGGAGCGCTCCGCCTCCAGCGCGCGCAGGATGTCCTCCACACGGTCCGCCGCGAAGCACCGCGCGATGGCCTCGGCCCGAGCGCTCAAGGGCGACTCACCCGAGTCCGCGGCAAAGCCCGTCAGCACTCGCGACGTCACCTCCATCGCGGGCCCCTTCCAGTCGGCGCTCACCAGCGCATCGACCACGCCCTCCAGCCGCGAGGCCGCAATCTGATGCGTCGCATAGCCGAGCCACCGCGCATCCGCCGCATCGCAGCGCGCGCCCGTGAGCCCCAGATACGTCCCCATCTCGCTCGGGAACCGCGGGAGGAACCAGCTTCCGCCCACGTCGGGGAACAGGCCGATCGCGGTCTCGGGCATCGACAGCATCAGCCGCTCCGTGACGACGCGGAACGCGCCATGCGCAGACAGCCCCAGCCCTCCACCCATGCAGACGCCATCCACCAGCGCGATGAACGGCTTGGGGTAGTGGTGGATGAGGTGGTTCAGGGCGTACTCAGCCCGGAAGAACGCGCGCGACAGCGGCTCACCCTCCACCGGCGACGGCCCCGAGAGCGAGGCGGCGACCGCGCGCACGTCTCCTCCCGCGCAGAAGGCCCGTCCCCCCGCGCCGCGAATCACCACGGCGCGCACTCGGTCATCAGCGGCCCAGGCTCGGAGCTGGGGGTCCATCGCTCGGCACATCCCCAGGCTCAGCGCGTTGAGCGCCTGGGGGCGGTTCAGCGTCACGAGCCCCACCGGGCCTCGCGTCTCCAGCAGCACGTCCTCGCTCATGGCGCGGGGATATCAGGCCCGAGCGAAACCGGGGCCGCCATTCCAGGGATGACACGGGGAGAGAACGCGGTATGGGAGGGCCATGACCTTCGCCACGGCCCCCTTGCGCGCCGCCGTCTTCGACATGGACGGCACGCTCATCGACAACATGGACTTCCACAACCGCGCCTGGGTGGCCCTCTCCCGGCGACTGGGGCTCGACACCACCGCCGAGCGCTTCCAGACGGAGTTCGCCGGCAAGAAGAACGAGGAGATCCTCCCGGAGCTGCTCGGGCGTCCGCTCTCAGCCGAGGAGCTGGCCTCGCTCGCCGACGAGAAGGAGTCCCACTATCGCACCCTGTACCGCCCCCACCTCGCGCTGCACGTCGGGGCAGACGCGTTCCTCGCTCGGCTGAGTGCGGCCGGAATCCGTCTGGCCGTGGCCACCGCCGCGCCGCAGGGCAACCGCGAGCTGGTCCTGGACGGGCTCGCCATCCGCGCCCGCTTCGAGCGGGTGGTGGGCGCCGAGGAGGTCACACGGGGCAAGCCCGCGCCGGACATCTTCCTCGCCGCGGCGAAGGCCCTCGCGGTGCCCCCGGAGTCGTGCATTGCCTTCGAGGACGCCATCAACGGCGTGCTGTCCGCCCGAGCCGCCGGGATGGTGACGGTGGGCATCACCACCACGACTTCCGCCGAGCAGCTCCTTCGCGCGGGGGCGCAGTACACCGCCCCCGACTTCGCCTCGCTGCCCGAGCCGCTGCTCGCGCGCCTCTTCGCCTCGCGAGGGTGACGGACCGGCTCCCCTCCCCCGCGCATGGATCCGCGCGGGGGATGCGCCAAAAGGGCGCCAGACCGCGGGACGTTGTGTAGTGTTCCCGCCCCATGGCGACGTCCACAGCCAAACTCAAGCTTTCCTCGGGCCCCTCTCGGCACGTGTACGACGTCATCGTGCTGGGCAGCCAGTTGGGGGGCGCGCTCACCGCCGCCCTCCTCGCCAAGCGCAACCACCGCGTGCTGCTGGTGGAGCACGACGGCATGGGCCCGGGCTACGAGCACGACGGCTTCCTCCTGCCGTACGCCCCCTTCGTCGCGCCGCCGCTCAAGGCCATGCCCGCCGTGGAGGAGGCCCTCACCGAGCTGGGCCTCGCCACCCATGTCGGGCGAGCCCTGCGCCCGCACGTCCCCGAGCTTCAGCTCGTCATGCCCCGGCACCGCGTGGACCTCTCCGCGGACCCCAACCGGCGTCGAGCCGAACTGGCCCGCGAG
Source organism: Myxococcaceae bacterium JPH2 (assembly GCA_016458225.1). Classification (NCBI taxonomy): domain Bacteria; kingdom Pseudomonadati; phylum Myxococcota; class Myxococcia; order Myxococcales; family Myxococcaceae; species Myxococcaceae bacterium JPH2. Next base: position 54,411 of record JAEMGR010000040.1, read on the forward strand.
TTCGGAGACACGGCCGAGGGAGTCCTGGGGGCGCTGGCCGGAGCCACCGCGCAGCACGAGGCCACCGACGCCTTCTTCAAGGCCAATCCCCAGCTCCCGCCCGACGGATTCTTCGAGGCCTGGGGACTCAAGAGCCTCATCAAGAACCATCCCGGCCTGGAGGCCACGCCTCGCCTGGGCGGTGACGACCCGGCGGTGTCCCTGGTCCGAGGGCTGTTGCCCTTCCTCGTCCACCTGGACAAGCCCAGCTCGCCGCTGGCGCAGACCCGCCCGCTGTCCCAGGTGCTGACCGCGCCCTCGACGTACCCCGGAGGCATGGACGCCCTGCGAGAGGCGCTCACGCGGCGGCTCGCGGAGCTGGGCGGCGACGTGCTCTCCCGCGACAACGCCTCGGGCTTCATCGTCGAGGAGCTCTCGTTCGACGGCAGCAAGTTCGCGGGCGTGAAGCTGATGCGCTCGGACACGCTGTACCGCGCCTCGTGCCTGGTGGCGGCCACGGACACGGGCGCGCTGCGGCGGCTGGTGACGGACAAGAAGCACCACCGCGCCCTGCTCGAGCACCTGGATCAGTCGACGCCCAAGTCCATCCTCTTCGCCGTGAACTGGGTCGTCCCCGAGGCCGCCCTGCCGCGAGGCCTGGGTGAACTCGCGCTCGTGGACACGCAGGACACGGAGCTGGGTCCACTGCTCGTCCAGCAGCACCCCGCTCGCACCGCGCCCGGCGGCGCCACGAAGGAGAGCAAGGACGTCGAGGGCGTGCGAGTCATCTGCGCGGGCGCATTCGTCCCGGCCTCGGCTCGCGACCTGGGCGAGGAGCACCTCCAGGGGCTCGCCGCACGCATCGATGGGCACCTGGAGCGCCTGATGCCCTTCACCGTCCAGCACCGGGCCCTGCGCTCGGCGCCCTACCTGGATGCCGGAGGCGTGCGCGGCAGCCGGCTCATGCCCCATCCGCTCTACGCGTTCGAGACCGAGGCGTTCCTCGGCATCACCGGCCTCAAGCAGCGCACGCCCGCCAAGAATGTGATCCTGGCGGGCCGTGAGGTGCTGCCGGGCCTGGGGCTGGAGGGCGAACTGCTCGCGGGAATGCGAGCGGCGAGGCTCGTCCAGGAGATGCTCAAGAAGAAAGATCCCCTCAAGGGCTGATCGCAGGACGGATCCGGCTGGATTTTCGGATTGTTTCTGGTAGGTTCCGCCGCTCTTTTATGGGCAGGCGTCGAACGCCCCAGTTTTCAAGGAGTTAGCAGTCATGGCGTGGAAGTGCGACATCTGTGGGAAGCGTCCGCTGGTGGGTAACAACGTCAGCCACGCGAACAACAAGACGAAGAAGCGGACCCTGCCGAACCTGCAGAAGCTTCGGGCGAACGTCGAGGGCCGCCATGAGCGCGTCCTGGCGTGCACCCGCTGCATCAAGGCAGGCAAGGTCGTCAAGGCTGCCTGACGCGGAGGACTCGTAGGTGGGCAAGACGCGCGCGGCATCGTCAGCGCTTCCGCCCACCGAACGAATCCATCCACGCGCGGACGACCTGGACCTCCTCTCTGTTGAGGCGGTCGTTCGCCGTCTGCATCAGGAAGACCTGACCGCGCTCCGCGCGGTTCGTGAGGCGCTGCCCGAAGTTTCGGCGGCGGCACGGGCCGTAGCGGATGCCTTGCGGGCAGGAGGTCGGCTTCTCTACGTGGGCGCGGGCACCAGCGGAAGGCTGGGCGCCGTGGACGCCAGCGAGTGTCCGCCGACTTTTGGCAGCCCCTTCTCTCAAGTCCAGGTCGCCCTCGCGGGCGGTCGTCGGGCACTCATGCGCGCGGTCGAAGGCGCCGAGGATGACGCCGACGCGGGCGGACGTGCCGTGCGGGCCTTCCGCGCTTCGCCCTCCGACATCGTGTGCGGCATCTCCGCGAGTGCCTCCACGCCCTACGTCCTGGGCGCGCTGGCCGAGGCCCGTCGTCGCGGCGCCCGCACGCTCCTGGTCTGCTGCAACCCACCCTCCCCCACCCTCGACGTGGACCAGGTGGTGGTGGCCCTCACCGGCCCCGAGCTGGTGGCGGGATCGACCCGGCTCAAGGCGGGCACAGCCACGAAGCTCATCCTGAATGCGCTGACCACGGCGGCCTTCGTTTCGCTGGGCCGGGTCTACCGGGGGCGCATGGTGGGCGTTCGCCCATCCAACGCGAAGCTGCGAGCCCGCGCCACGCGCATGGTGGCGGAGCTGAGCGGGCTGCCCGCTCCCGAGGCGCAACGTCTGCTCGAGGCCGCGGGCGGAGAGGTGCGGCTCGCGATGGCCATGCACTTCACGGGGCTCGGCGCTCGCGCGGCTCGCAAGCAGTTGGATGCCCGGGGCCTGCGTGCCTTGGAACCGACACGCGCCGCCGCGTCGAACCCGCGCGCACGGCGGTCCAAGCCGCGCGGTGCAGTCGCCCACTGACCACTGCCCAACACACTCGACGCCTGACGCACAACGGGGGGACTCCCCCATTGCGCCGGAGGTGAACACGTCCGCGCTCACGCGAGCCCCGCCACGGGCCGCTGTCAGGTGCGCTTCCTAGACTCGGGGGATGAGCCTCCGTCCCGCCGCGTTCGATCCCCGACAGCCGCGCCTGTGCGTGGGCGTCCTGTCCGGCACCAGCGTGGACGCAGCGGAGGCGGCGCTGTGCCGCGTGGAGGGCACGGGCGGCGACGTGAAGCTCACCCTGCTCGCCCACGAATCCCGCCCCTTCGAGCCGGAGCTGGTGGCGCGCGTGCTCAGTCCTCACGACGCGCAGTCCCTCTGCGCCCTGGACTTCGAGCTGGGTGAGCGCTTCGCCGAAGCCGTCCTCGCCGTCATCGCGCGCGCGGGGCTGGCTCCCCGAGACGTGCACGTCGTCGGCTCGCATGGCCAGACGATGGCGCACCTGCCTCCGGGCATGGGGCCCATCGCCTCCACGCTCCAGATTGGCGAGGCGGCCATCATCGCCGAGCGCACCGGCCTGCCCGTGGTCAGCGACTTCCGCCCACGCGACATGGCCGTGGGCGGCCAGGGTGCGCCCCTCATCCCCTACCTCGACTGGGCCGTGTTCCGCGGCCGGGGCAAGGTGCGCGCCTTCCAGAACATCGGCGGCATCGCGAACGTGAGCATCGTGTCGGAGCGCGTGGAGGACACCCTCGCCTTCGATACCGGGCCGGGCAACATGCTCCTGGACGCGCTGGCACGCCGCGTCACTGGCGGACGCTGTGCCTGTGACGTGGATGGCACCCTGTCCGCGCGCGGCCAGGTCATCCCCGCGCTGCTGGACGAACTCCTCGGCCATCGCTTCCTCGCGAAGCCGCCGCCGCGCAGCGCGGGCCGGGAGGACTTCGGCGAGGCGCTGCTGGCCCGCGTCTGGGAGCGCCACGGCACCCGGCCCTATGACGTCATGGCCACCGCGCGCGTGTTCACCGTGGAGGCGACCGCGCGGGCCTACGAGACGTATGTCCTGCCGCGCTTCCCCAAGCTGGACGCCGTCTACGTGTCGGGGGGCGGAAGCCGGAATCCCGGATTGATGGACGGGCTGAAGGCCCGGCTGGCCCCGGTGCCGGTGGAGCGGCTGGACGTCCTGGGATTTCCAGAGGCCGCCAAGGAAGCGGCTTTGTTCGCCCTGCTGGCGGCCGAGCATCTGGTGGGGACCCCCGCGAATGTCCAGTCGGCAACTGGCGCGAGGCGTCAAGTCGTTCTAGGTAAGCTGACACCGTGAGCAGCGTGAACCTGATGGCCCGCGAAGTGGCCGCGAAGATCGTCTTCTACGGACCTGGCCTGTCGGGGAAGACGACCACCCTTCGGAAGGTCTACGAGACGGTGCGCCCCGCGCACCGTGGCGAGATGATGTCCATCGCCACCGAGGGCGACCGGACACTCTTCTTCGACTTCCTTCCCGTGAAGGTGGAGCGCGTCGGGGATTGCTCGGTCCGACTCGCGCTGTACACCGTGCCCGGCCAGGTCTTCTACAACGCCACCCGCAAGCTGGTGCTCCAGGGCGCGGATGGCGTCGTGTTCGTGGCGGACTCGCAAGAAGAGGCGATGGACGCCAACCGCGAGTCGCTGGCCAACCTCGAGGAGAACCTCTTCGAGCACGGCATCCGGTTGGATCGCTTCCCCCTGGTCATGCAGTGGAACAAGCGCGACCTGGAGAACGTGCTCCCCGTGGACGTGCTCCGCCGCGAACTCAACCCGCGCGGCGTGCCGGACTTCGAGACGGCCGCGAGCAGCGGGCGCGGCGTGCTCGACACGCTGAAGACCATCACCCGGCTCGTCATCAAGGACCTGCGCGCCAAGCGCATCGTCCCACCGCCGCGCCCCATGCCGACGGCGCCCGCGACCGCGGGCCTGGAAGCCCAGCTCACGCAGCACCTGAACCGTCAGACGCCCCCTCCGGCACCGCCGCCCGTCATGGCCGCGACCGGCAGCGTGGCGCCCCTGATTGGACCCACGCCCGTGCCCCGCGTGGCGCCCGTGGTGGCCATGCCGCAGCCTCGGCCCGAGCCCATGCCCGTCCCTGTCGCGGCGCCTCCGCCCGCGGGCAAGCTCCTCGGCCCCACGAGCGCGCTGGCGCCGGGAGACCTGTTCGACCACGCCCGCGCCGCCGAGGCCGCGTTCGCGGGTGGGGACTACAGCACGTGCGTCACCGCGTGCACGGACGCCGTGCGCCGGGCCATGGCCTTCGCCGGCGAGGGCCCCCTGGCGCAGCAGGCGTTCCTGCTCCATGTGCACGGCGCGGATCTGCTGCGCTTGATGGGCCTGTCCACGCAGCAGCACCTGCGCGTGGATGACGCCGCGTTCGCGCTCTACGTGCTGATGCAGGTCTTCGTGCGGCTCAACGCCATCGGCCTGCCGAACGCGGGCTGAGCCGCCTTCCCCGCTCGCGGCCTAGCGGGGATAGGTGAGCTGCAGCAGCCCCATGCGGTGCAGCTTGGCGAGCGTCTTGAGCGTGTCCAGCTCGCGCGCCGGGCTGCCCAGCACCAGCGTGGACACGTCCCACGTCCCGTTCACGAGCCCGGCGATCTGCCGCTCCTCCTGCTTGAGCAGCACCATGGCCGCCGGGTCGTGGATCATGTGCGGCACCACCAGCGGGGGCATCTCCGCGTAGAGCGCCGCCACGTGCTCGCGCTGCACCAATCGCGCGAACTCGCGCACGCGGCGATCCGCGGGGTCGCTCGCGAGCAGCGAGTGGCAGACGATGCCCGCGGCGTCGTACTGGCCCTCGCGCATCAGCACCGCGCCCTTCTCCAGCATCTCCGCCACGGGGTCGGCCTCCACCTGCGGCGCACCCTCCACCTCCACCAGCTTGCCGCGCAGCAGCTCGTGGACCCGGCGCGCCACGGACGAGCGCGAGACGCCCATCGACAAGCGCAGCCGGCCCAGGTTCTGCGGCTGGGTGCACAGGCTCAGGATGATCCGATGCATCAGCGGCTGGCTGGGGCTCGGCGGCGCGAGCGCCCGCACGCTCAACGCGTCGATGGGGAGCGCCTTGTCCACGTCCGGCTGTTCATCCACCCAGCGCAGGGACTCGAAGAGCAGCTCGCGGATGCTCACGTCCGAGGGCACCCAGTCCTCGCCCGTGCGGTCCGCGTCCTCCGTCCAATGGAATGTGCCTCGGCCCGCGATGGTCAGGTCCGTCATGGCCCCGAACAGCTCCTCGCGGCCCAGGTCGCGCACCCACCGCGCCTGCACCCCGTGCGCATCGAAGGCCGCGTCCACGTCCGGCGTGCGGGCCAGCTCGTCGAACGCGGACAGCACGCGCGTGCCCGAGGCCAGCCGTGCCAGCGCGAGCAGCCGAGCGACGCGGCCACGCAGGCCCTCGCTCGCGGTGGCGCCCACCTGGCCAGAGAGGAGGAAGAGCTTGCGCTCACCCGCCTCCCAGGAGAGCTGCAGCGTGCCCGTCTTGCGGGAGCTGTCGAGCCATTGAAGAAACTCAGGAAGCGGATAGCTGAAAAGGTCGCCGTGGAGGGCCATCGTGTCGCGTTCGAGGATACAGTCACCCGCCGTGCGCGTCGCGGTCCTGTTCATCGATGGTGTCGGGATTGGGCGGAAGGATCCGGCCTTCAATCCACTCGCGCACCGCGAATACCTGCTGTCCTGGTTCCAGGACGCGCCCGGCCCCACGCTGCCGCCTTCGGGGCGAGGCGTGGCGGTGGACGCGACCTTCGGCGTGACAGGTCGGCCGCAGTCCGCCTCCAACCAGACGGCCATCCTCACCGGAGACCCCGCGCCCGTGCTCGTCGGGAGCCATGTGCTGGGCTACCCCAACGCGGCGCTTCGGGAGCTGATGTCGCGCCGGTCCATCGTCCGCCGACTCAAGGCCGCGGGGCGCTCCGCCACCTTCGCGAACGCGTATCCCGCGCCCTACCTGGACCTCCTGGGCATTCCTCGCCGCGCCACCTCGGCGGCCCCGGAGCGGATGGAGGTGCCGCCGGCGGCGCGCAAGGTGAAGCCCTCGGCGGCCAAGCTGGCCTTCGCGGCTGGCGACGAGCCCCTGCGCACGCTCGACGACGCGCTCGCGGATGACGGGCTCACCCACGACATCACCGGCGAGCAGGCACGCGCCTACGGACTGCACGCCCCCGAGCGGACACCCGAGCAGGCCGCGGAGGTGTTCTGGCGCATCGCCTCGGGCGCTGACTTCACCTTCTTCGAGCACTACCTCGCGGACGAAGCGGGTCACGCCCGGGACATGGCCGCCGCCCTTGCCGCGTTGGACACCTTCGATGCCTTCGCGCGCGCCCTGGTGGCCTCGCGTCCGGAGGATGCGCGCGTGCTCGTGTGCAGCGACCATGGCAACGTGGAGGACCTGTCCACCCGAAGCCACACGATTCACCCGGTCCCCGTGCTCTACTTCGGCCCTCCCGAGCCCGACGTGGAGACCTTCTCCACGGTCGCGGACGTCGGGCGCGCGGTGGTGCGCTGGCTCGGAGTGGAGTGAGGAGTGCGGATGCGTCGTGGCGGGCATGACGGGCGAGGAAGTCGTCACGCACTGGTGCTGGTGCTCGGGCTCATGTCCGCCTGTGCCGCGGCTCCCCTGCGCGCGCACCCGGCGCCGAATGACACACTGGTGCTGCCCGCCGGGCAGTTCCGCCTCGCCTTCCCGCCACGCGAGACCGAGGCCGCGGGCATGGTGCGGCTCGCCGTGGAGCACGCCCTGCCCCGGCTCGCACGATGGGGCCCCTTCGATGCCCCGGTCACCCTCGTCATCCACCCGGACCACGGGTCGCTGGAGGACGCCGCGAACCGCCGAGGCTACGACTTCCTGCGCGCGTGGGCTCGCTACGAGCAGATAGAAATCCAGAGCCCGCGCACGTGGACGCTCTTCGGCGCCAACCAGGCCCAGGTGGATGAGGTGCTCCTGCACGAACTCACCCACAGCCTGATGTTCCAGCGGGTCGGGGACGAGCGCACGTGGATGCGCAAGGACATCCCCCTCTGGTTCCGCGAGGGCATGGCCTACGCCACCGCCGAGCAGGGCTACCGCGCCCTCAGCCTGGAGGACCTCGCGCGCTACCTTCACGAGCATCCCACCGTGGACCCCGTCGCCGAGGGAGACCGCATCTATCGCGACGAGAACGCCGTGGTGTATGGCGGCGCGTACCACGCCTTCACCTTCCTGGTGCGACGGTATGGTGAAGACGCGGTGCGCGACATGCTGCGGCGCATGCGCCAGGGTGCCCAGTTCCCCGAAGCATTCGCCCAGGCGGTGGGAATCCCGGCCGACGCCTTCCTCCGGGACTTCCACCGCTATGTGTACCTGCGAGGCTTCAAGGGCGGCCGCATCAGTCGGCCTGCGACCGCGAGCCCGTGACTACGCCTTCGTCACCTTCTCACGGCCCTTGGTGATGTTCCGCGTGGCGTTGCGCGTGTCGATGATGCACTGCGAGCGCTGCACCACCATGCCGTAGTCGATGTTCGAGTGGTCCGTGAGGATGAGGACCGCGTCGTAGCCCGGCAGCGCATCCGGCAGCAGCGGCACGGACTTCAGCTCCATCTGGAAGCCGTGGCCCTTGTGCAGCTCGGGGACGAACGGGTCGTGGTAGCTGATGTCCGCGCCCTTCTCCTTGAGCAGTGACATGACGCGCAGGCTCGGGCTCTCGCGCATGTCGTCGATGTCCTTCTTGTACGCCGCGCCCAGGCACAGCACCTTCGCGCCGTTGAGCACCTTCCGGTTCTGGTTGAGCGCCTCCATCGTGCGCTGCACCACGTAGTACGGCATGTGCCAGTTCACCTCGCCCGCCAGCTCGATGAACTTCGTGTGGAACTCGTACTCGCGCGCCTTCCACGTCAGGTAGAACGGATCAATCGGGATGCAGTGCCCGCCGAGCCCCGGCCCCGGGAAGAACGGCTGGAAGCCGAACGGCTTGGTGCTCGCCGCCTGGATGACCTCCCAGACGTCCACGTTCATCCGGTCGCAGAGCATCTTCATCTCGTTGACCATGGCGATGTTCACGCAGCGGTAGATGTTCTCCAGCAGCTTGGCCAGCTCCGCCACGCGCGTGGAGGACACCGGCACCACCTCCTGGAGCGCCCCGCTGTACAGCGCGTGGGCCACCTCCAGGCACTCCGCCGTGTAGCCACCGACGATCTTCGGAATCGTCTTCGTGTTGAAGTTCTTGTTGCCCGGGTCCTCGCGCTCCGGGCTGAAGGCCAGGTGGAAGTCCACGCCCGCCTTGAGACCGCCCTTCTCCAAGAGGGGCTTGAGGACCTCTTCGGTCGTCCCCGGGTACGTGGTCGACTCCAGGATGAAGAGCTGACCCCGACGCACGTGAGGCCCCAGCGCCTCGCCGGTCTGGACGATGAAGCTCATGTCCGGCTCGCGAGAGGCCGTCAGCGGCGTAGGCACGCAGATGATGAGACAGTCCAGCTCACGTGCCTTCGCGAAGTCCGTCGTCGCGACGAGTCGTCCCGAGCGACTCAGCTCCGCGAGCGGCTCACTGGCGATGTGTTTGATGTAGCTCTCGCCCTTGCCGATCTTGTCGATCTTGCGCTGGTCGATGTCGAGCCCCGTCACCGGGAAGCCCGCCTCCGCGAAGGCCATCCCCAGCGGGAGACCGACATACCCCAGCCCCACCACGCCCACCTTCGCCTGCCGGTTGCGGATCCGCTCCAGCAACGGGCTGCCCACCATCATGCGCATTGTATTTGCCCTCTCCTGCTACGGCGTGCCGCCAAGGACGGTCACGTCACCATCCGTTCTCATCACTGGAAAACGACCACCCACCTCAGACACACCGGAGGCGTCACACCCCTCCGGAACTCCACGGCGCACGCGGACTGCACGCGCCCGTAGCCCGGTGAGAACCGGGACGGGGCAAGCTCCGCCGTCAGTCCTCGCTGCAGCAGCACCCACGCGAGCGGCGCCTGCGAGGGGCCCAGCTCCGCCACGAGGGGCTCGAACTCCGCGGGCCCTTCCCGAGCCAGCCGCGCCCGCGCGAGCACGTCCGCACCAGCCTCCACCCAACGCGCTTGCGCATCGGGCAAATGCAGCCGCCCCACCACGTCGTGCCAGCCTGTCCCCACCAACCGGTCCGACACGACCAGCGCGCGCGCGTGGCGATCCAGGACGAACGTCCGCTCGATGCCCACGGGCGACGGCAACACGCGGTAGCCGTCATGCCGGACCACGAGCCGGTCATGCGTGGCCGCGGGCTGGAACGTCACCACCCGCGCCCGCGCGTCGCCGGTCAGCGCGAAGAGTCGGGCGGGATCCAACGGGGCCTGCTCGGCGCCGTCGACTTGGAGCGTGTTGTGGGCCGCCGTGCCGCGCATGACATTGCGGAGCGCGGGGTCTCGCGTGTACGTGCCGGTGCCGGGATCCACGATGACGGGGCGACCGTTCAAGTGGAGTTCGAAGGAAAGCTTGTCGTTGTGGCTGTGCCCCCCCACGCCGGCCTGACCCTGCCGACCGGCGCAGACGGTGACCACGGCCCCCGCGCCGCGCAAGATGTGAACGCCACCTTGCGGCAAGCTCACCGAGACAGGCGACGGCAACGAGGGCTGCGCCGCCTGACGCTCCAGGCCCGCGCTGCCGAGCAGCCACGCCACCTCGTCCGCCACGGACCCTCCGCCCAGGCCCGCGTCCTTCCACAGCGCCGCGCCCAGCGAGGACAGGTAGCCCTGTTCACAATCTCCGCGCGTGCTCACCGCGAGCGCGCGGCCCGAGTCGTTGTCTCCCACCTGCGGCGCGAGGCCCGCCTCCGAGGTCCACGCGTGCGCGACGACGAACATGCGACACAGCCGGGACTCGTAGGTGTGCCCCAGGGACACGCCCATGCCACGCGCCACCACATAGGCCAGGGTGAACAACTCCACCGCGAGCCGGTGATAGGGCACCGAGCCCTCGAAGGACGTGCCCTCGGGATGGACCTGCGCCTCCATCTGCGCACGCAGCCCACCCACCGCGAGCGCTGCCTGGCGGAGCGCGCCCGGCAGCTCGGGAAACAACAGCCCCACCACGAGCAGCCCCACGTGGTTGGCCACCAGATGGTTGTTGGGCACCGCGCCCTGGTCCTCGAGATGCGCCTCGACCCACGCGGTGTGCTCAGACAGCGCGCCCAACACGGGCACGAGGAACTCGGCGCGACGGACCTCCGGCGCGTCCGCGAACATCACCAGCGCCTGCGCGAGGTTGGCGGCGCGCAGGGAGACTTCCATCGCGCTCAACCAGTGGACGCCCTGCCCCACCGGATTGGCCTGGAGGAAGTCGAGCGTCTGCGCGACGAACGCGCTCGCGAGTCTGGCTCGCGCCGGCCCGGACTCATCCAGCCACGCGCCCTGCGCCAGCGCCACCAGGCTGTCCAGACGGCCGAGCACCCACGGGTACTTGGGGTCTCTCCCCGTCGCGTGGTGCGCCATGCGCTCCACGGGCGTCAGCGGATAGCGATGGCCGCTCACCGGATCCAGCGACCAGTCCACCGGCCGACCTTCCCCAAACGCGACGCGCGTCCCAAAGACATCCCATTCCTGTCGCAGCGCCTGATCCGCGCGTGCCCTCGCACGCTCGCGGGCACCGGGGATGGCCGCCACGGCCTCACGCACCGAGGACCGCTGCGTCACGTCACACCAGACGCGCAAGCCGCGAGGCCCCAACGCCAGCGCCGCGAGCTCGTCCGCGTGGTTCGCGCCGAACGCCTCCAGGAGCTGGGCCTCATCGGGAGGTGAGTGGCGTTGATAGAGCGCGTGTCGCGCGGCGCCTTGCACCCGTCGCACCGCGCTGCGCGCGAGCGCCCCCGGTGCCATGCGCGCGATGGCCGCGTAATGTCCCAGAGTGCTCATGTCCCCCCTTCCGTCCTTCGGCGCCCAGCTCGATAGCAATCGGTCGGCCAAGGACAAACATGCGGAGTTCCAAGGCATTGCCAATCAAGGGAATCGCCGTAGCGGTAAAAATGCCCGGCGGCCCTGAACCGGCTGGGTAAAACGCTTCCGCAAGGATTTCCTGCTTTGCTCAATCGTTGAACCATTGCGCCCACGGATGGGCATGCCCATTCCTGTCGTCGTGCTCGCGGGTGCGTGGCGTGGGGAGCGCGGTGAAGACGAGTTCGCCGCCGAGGTGGACATGGCACTGACGGAGATCGCGGAGCAGGCCCTGCGCCGTGGAGCACGCGCGGGCCTCGCCGCGTTGCTGCATGAGGCCTTGCGCCTGCCCGGCACGGAGGGCGCGGCTGTCTATGACGGCACCACCCGCGTGGCGATGGTGGGCCTGCCGCCCCGGCCCTGTGAGGGTGTGCGCCAGCGGACCTCGGCCCTGGTGGTGTGGCCGGAGCCGCCGGGTTCTCGCGAACAAGCGCATCTGGCTCGGCTGGTGAAGCTGGGCACCGCGCTGCTGGAGGCCCGCGCGCGCGAGGTCGCGGCCGGGGCTCGACAGGCTCGGATGTTGGAGCAGCAGCGGCGGCACGAGCGAGACCTGTCCCGACTTGAACAGCGCCGCTCGCGCGCCTCGCATGACCTGCGCACGCCGTTGATGGTCATGCGCGGCTACGCGGACATGATGCTGAAGGAGAAGGCCGGCCCCCTCACCCCCGCGATGCGGCGCTATCTGGAGCGACTGCTGAGCGTGGCGGCCGAGCAGGCCACGCTCATCGACCAACGACTGGCGCCTCCGCGAGACAGCGTGGACGACCTGCGCCCGCTGGTGTGCGAGGCCTTCGCCACATCTCCGCGGCCACAGCGCTCCGAATTCCGCCTGAGACTCCCCCCCGGGGCCCCCGTCGCGGTCCGCGGCCCGAGCATCAGTGTGGGATTGCTCCTGCGCGCGCTCGGTCGGAGCGTGCGAGGTGTGAGCGTGGGCACGGTGGAGGTGACGCTGGAGGCCGGAGCGGAGGACCTGCCTCGCCGCCTCATCATCCGAGCGACAGCGCAACGCCCGCTGTCGCTGCGCTCGACCGCGAGGCTCCAGCAGCTCGCGCGGCACCTGGGCGGAGCCATCTCGCTCCAGTCCGAGCCAAGGCTGGAGATCATCCTGAGCCTGCCCCCGGCAGACCCCTTCGGGCCCCGCCTGGGCATGGGCCCCCCCGCATAGCGAGGTGCGTCGAGCAGCCTCAGCTCGCGCCGGGAGGCATTCTGAGACTCAGCCCCGGACAAGACGCTCCGTGCGACAGGAGTGAACTCGCTGTAGTCTCCGCGCGCCATGATGACCGTGCAAGAGCTGCGAGCCCTGAGCCGCCAACTGACGGAGGTCGTCTTCTGCCGCCAGGTGGGGCCCTTCGTACTGGTGCAGAAGCCACCAAGCCCCGTGATGGCCCAGCTCGCGATGCGGATGGGCGCGGCGCAGACGACGATGGCCAAAGACATCCCCAGCCTCGAACGGCAGCAGGTGGCCCTGTGGCTTCACTTCGACTCGTTGCGAGTCGTGACGCTGCCGCCCGTGCGGGGTCAGGACGTGTTGTCGGTGGGCCGACTGCCGGACTGTGACCTGGTGGTGGACGACCCCTCGGTGTCCAAGCGCCATGCCCAGCTCTGCTGGTTCGGTCCCACGGTGGGCTGCACCGTGGTGGACCTCAAGTCGAGCAACGGCACGTTCGTGAACGCCAAGGAGGTCCCCTCGGGCGGAGAGGTCCATGTCCGCGATGGAGACCTCCTGGGCTTCGGCGACGCGACGTTCGCGTTCCTGCGCGCCCCCACCTTCTACGCACGCATGCAGCAGCGCGCGACGCAGTGAGCGGGCCTCAGTCGACCTGAGGCTCCAGGTGGAGCACCGCGTCCGAGGGCCGTTGCGGCCACGCATGAAAGTCCGCTCGGAACTCGGCCAGGGTCCGTGACAGTGCACTGTCTTTTCGCGCGAAGCTCGCGGCCAGTCCTTCGGGCGCGCGCGACGACAGACCGAGGATGAAGCCGTCGCTCGCGGGTGCCTCGACTGGACGCACGAAGAGGGTGCGCTCCGCCTCCAGGCCATACACCAGTGCCGTCAGGTGGCCACGCACCCAGCCCAGGGCGCGCGCTCGCGATTCGGCCGTAGCAGCCTCCACGCGGACCCGGAGTCGAGTCCTGGAGTCGCGGCTGAGCACGATGGGCTCGAACAAGGCGCTCCACGCCTCCATCGTGCCCGTGTCCCGCGCTCGCGCGACGAGCATGCGGGCGCGCTCCCACTCGTCGCGAAGCGTCTGCGCCGTCGAGCGGGAGACATTGCGTGCGGTGTTGCGAGGAGGAAGCGCGGGCGCGATGACGGGCAAGATGTCGCGACGTCCCTCGGGCCGGTAGCGCGACGTCGACTCGGTGAGCGTCACGGGCCTCGGCCAGGGCCAGCGTGCGAAGGTCTCGAAGAAGTACGCGAGCACCTCCCCCACGGAACCGTTGCCCGAGCCTGGTGCGTGAACACACGCCCAGGCCGCCAACACGGCCCAGGACATGCCCCCGAGATATCCCAGAGCGTGCGAGTACAGACCGCGCGCCCGTGCCCAGGTCTTCACCGCTCGCAGCACGCCCCGGAAGCACTCCACGCCCGCGCCGTCCGCCGCGACGCGTTCGAGCAGGGCGCGCGTATCCGCCCAGCCGTTCACCGCTCGGAAGCTCACGGGCTCCATCGCCGAACCGTGTCGCGCCAAGAGTCCTTCGGGCGAACAAGGCGCCACGCCTTCAGGGCGGTGGGCATACGCGAGGTCGAAGCTCACGCCCTGGAGGCGCAACTTGAAGAGAGGAATGGCCGCATCGGAGACGTCGCGCATGAGCGCCGTGGGCTCATGACTCGCGAGCCAGGATTGGAGCCCTCGTGCGAAGTCCTCGCGCAGCAGCGCTCCAGGCCCAATGGCGACCGCGTCCACATCGCTGTCCGCGTCATCCGTGCCCAGCAGGAAGGAGCCATAGGGCAACAGCTCCGCACCGAGTGACTCGCATGCCGAAGCCAGCCTGTTCACCGCATCCTCGCGGAGGGCCCGCGCGTCCGAGGACACCGGCGCACTCGCGACGTCCAACGCAGACTGGAGCGCAGCGACATCGAGCCTCGCGCTCGGACCCGGGGCGCCCAATGGCACACGACGAACGACCTCGAAGGGCGCGTCCCCCACTCGGCGGATGATGCAGACCTCCGCCACTTCGAACGAGAGCGGGCGCCAGTGACGGAACCACTGGGTCATGGCCTGCTCAACGCTCTCGTGCCGCTGCACCTGCCCGACGCTCAAGTGCGGCGTGAAGCCTTCGTGCCCGGGAGACTTTGCCTCCGGGTTCGAGGGCATCGCGGCCTGAAGCGCGGCGTGGAGGCCGCGGAGTGCCCCGCGAGGACTGTCATCGGGCCGCAGCCAGACGGTCCGCGAAGCGCGATGGTCGAAGTGTCCAGCATCCGCGAGCGTCACCTCGAACGGATTCAGGGATTGGAGCGCCGCGCGCAGCCGCGCTTCCGCCGCACCGAAGTGGCGCTCCTCCACGAACGGGTACAGGAGCGTCACGTGAGGCATCCAACGCTCGAACTTCGCGTCGTGCTTCGCTCGCAGGGCCTGGATTGGCGGCCAGACCCGCGCGGGAGGAATCAGCACCACCGCCGTGTGGTGAGTGAGCGGCGCAGTCACAAGTGGATCATCGACCGTGACCGATCGCACGTCTGTCGCCTGCCCGCGCCGCAACTCGCACTTCACGCCGAAATGATCCGAGACGAACAGCGGATCCCCTCCGGGCGCTGCAAGCCCCGGCAGCGGCGATTCGGCCAGCAGCGTCACGGCGTCGGGCGACCAGCTTCCCGCGGGGGCTCGCACCAGCACGCGGTCCAATCGCTGCCGTCGCCCCGAGCGCGTGGTCAGCGCCGCGAGCGCGTTGCGTGCTGGGTCATACGTCTCCCCCGACTCTCCGGGGCGAAGCGCGGACCACGCATCCACGAAGCCCGCGCGCGCCAAGGCCGTGGTTTCGGGCGCATCCTCGGGGACGTTCAAATCCCCTGCGAGGAACAGCGGGGCCTCTCCCAATGACTGCGCCCAGTCCAGCAGGGATTGCAGCTGGCGTCCCCGAATCACCGGACCATCCGCGTTCCGCGAGCTGGTCAGATGCGTGGTGACCACCCAGGGCGCATCCTCCGCGAGCGCGAGCCGCCCCACGAGCAACCGCTTGTCGCGGCTGAAGACATGTTGTGCGAGCGCGGCAAACGGGAGGCGGGACAACATCACCTGCCCCGAGGACTTCAGCGTCGCGGAGTCCGGCGCATCCGAACTCCAGTACCGCTCGCGCACCCAAGGCTCGGCGAGCAGCGCCGCCAGGAATGCGGCCGTGACCTCCTGCAAGGCCAGCACGTCCGCGTCACAGTCACGAAGCAGCGCGAGCGCGGCGGGTATCCGGCGCTCCGTGGCGAGCAACTCCGCGTCGTACACATCGAACAAGACGTTGAAGGTCACCAACGACAACCGCGAAGGAGCGGTCGATGCGTCAGAGGGAGCTTCGGTCGGCGCTACCGCCATCCAGGTGCCCGACTTCGCATCGAAGCGATGGGCGGAGAGCGGAGAAAACCCCGTGGGTAGCTCCGGAACAACAGCGGGAGGCTCCGGCGCCATCGGAGCCTCCTCGTGGGGGATGAGCGAATCCAGGAGGTCGAGCCGCTCGCGGCGATCCCACACCACCCGGTGCCCATGTCTGAAAAGCCAGACGCGGTGCCAGGGAATCTCCCCATCGGGAACGAAGGCCCCGAAGGGCATCTCTTCCAGCGCGTCGCCGTGGGCGTCATAGCCAATGACGAACTCACGCGCGTCGAGCCGAGGGTCCCACCGGATGCGGTGATAGACCTCGCGGCTGGTAGGAAAACGTGACTGGGACATGGCTCATCACCCGCGTGGAGGGGAATGCGCGGGGCGGGCCCGAGCGCACGATACGCCGAGTCCCCGAGATGGGCCCCCAGCGCGCGCCCCGGACGCGACCCCGACTCCAGAGCTGACAGGCCTCGGGCGTCTCGCGGGGAGTGACTATAGTGCGGGGTTTCAAACAGCCCCTCCGGAGTCCTGACATGACTGACACCCCGACCGAGCCCCAGGGACATGGTCCGCTCGGTCCCCTCGCACTGTCCTTGTCGGGCGGGGGCTACCGCGCGGCGACGTACCACCTGGGAACGCTGCGCTTCCTCCACCGCGTGGGCTTGTTGGAGGACGTGGTGGGCTTGTCCACCGTGTCGGGCGGAACCATCACGGGGCTGGCGTGGGTGTCGAGCCAGCTCGATGGGAAGTCCTTCCCCGAGTTCTCCGAGCAGTACGGCGCCTACCTGAAGCGCACGAATGTCATTGGCGAGGCGCTCGCCCAGCTCACGCTCCAGCGCGAGGCGACGAGCCATGACTGGGCCAGCCTCATCCGCTCCGCGGCCACCGTCTACGCGCGCGATGACCTGTTCGGAGATCGCCGCCTGGGCGAGGTGATGGACGCGCGCGGCCTGCGGGTGCACGAGGCCATCTTCAACTCGACCGAGTTCTCCTCGGGGCTCGACTTCCGCTTCCGCCGCAGCGCCAACGCGAACATCGTCCACGGCAACAACCGCTTCCCCATGCCGTTGGCCGTGGCTCGGCAGGTCCGACTGGCGGACATCGCCGCCGCGTCGTCCTGCTTCCCGGGCGGCTTCGAGCCCTTCGTCTTCCCGGATCAATTCCATTGGCCCACCGCGCTCCCGCTCGAGGACGCGCGCAAGCAATTGGGCGAGCGCTTCGCCAAGGGACTGCCGCTGATGGACGGCGGCATCTATGACAATCAGGGCATCGACAGCCTGCTCCTGGCCTTCGACTCCTCGACGCACGTCAAGCTGCTCATCTCCGACGTCAGCGTGGAGAACGGCCCCATCTACGCGGTCCCCCCCAACCCGACGAACCGAGGCTGGGTGACACTGCGCGCCGCGTCCTGGCTGGGCTGGGCGCTGTTCGCGCTCAGCATCGTCTCCGCGCTCATCCTCGCGATCAGCGGCATCTCCGCGGCGAAGGACCCGGGCTGGACGCTGCGCGACGCGTTCCTCTACCTCGTCCCGGGCCTGCTGACCGCCTCGGTCGCGACGGCGCTCGGGTGGATCCGCCGTCGCCTCCTGGATGTGTTCTCGCTCGTCCGCGAGCACGTGGACGTGAACGCATGGCCCCCGTTCCGAGAGCTGACGGTGCTCGAGTTCGCGCAGATGGCGGTGCTGCGAGTGTCCTCGATGGTCGCCCTCACCTCGGGCATCTTCATGAAGCGCGTGCGCGGGCTCATCTTCGACCGCGTGTACAAGGACTCCGACTACCAGGGGCGGCGGATGGCCAACCTCATCGCCGACCTGACCCGAAGCCGTCCCGAGCTGTTCTCCGCGCACCCGTGGATGCGGCCTCAGGAGCATCTGGTGGACCTCGCGAAGCAGGCTTGCGCCATGCCCACCACGCTGTGGTTCACGAACGCGGCCCAGTTCGACATGCTGGTCACCGCCGGCGAAGCCACCACCTGCTTCACGCTCTTGCGCCACCTGCTCGCGGAGCACGCGGGCGCCTGCGAGAAGCCGGGCACGCCCATGTACGACCTGTACACGCGCCTGCGCGCGCAGTGGACCACGTTCAATCGAGCCCCGAGCCCCGCCGCCGAGCAGTCCCGCGTCGCGGCCTGAAACCCCACACATCCGACGACCTCACGGTGGCGCTGGCACGCCCAGCCCTCCGCGCCGGCGCCACCACCGAGCCACCAGCCATCCGGCCGCGAGCACCAGCACGCCCCCCAGCACCCAATGCAGTCCCCCGCGCAGGTCCGCGAGGATTCGCGCGCCGAAGCGGTAGCCCAGCCACGTCACGACGCCCGCGGAGAAGATGGCGCCAATTCCATCCGCGAGGAGGAAGCGACGAAAGGGAATGTCGCTCGCGCCCGAGAGCAGGAAGGACGGGGCACGAAACCCCGGGAGGAAGCGGGCCAGCAGGATGGCCCCAGCCCCCAAGCGTGAGAAGCGATGCTGCACCGTGTGCACCCGGCGCGGGGTGAGCACGCGCCGCAACTTGGGATGCTGAAGCACCCGCGGCCCCAACGTGCGCCCCAGATGGAACAGGAGGCTGTCGCCCACGAGGATGCCCAGCCAGGCCACCGCCATCATGAGCACGGGGTTCGCGCCGCTGCGCGCCGCGATGACGCCCCCACTGATGACCACGAGTTCCTCGCTGAGTGGCGCCCCCACGCCACACAGGACCAGCAGCAGGAACACCGCTGGGTACGAGAACGCCGCGATCCACGTCACCACCTGCTCGTCCACGGCGAAGCCCCCCCGCTACTGAGAGCGAGGGTGGCCATGCGCCGAGGCCAGGAGAAGGACGCGCCCGCCCGGCTGCCTCGTCCCTGGGAGCGACTCAGGCCGACGCGGGCAGCAACTGGCGGACGAGTTCGAGGAGCTTGCCCCGCTCCACCTCGCGCTTCACCAGGTAGCCATCCGCACCGGCCTCCAGGCCGGCCGCCCGGTCCTCGGGACTGTCCAGTGACGTCACGAGGATGACGGGTGTGCGCCGCAGCATCGCGTGCGACTTGATCCGCCGCGTCAGCCCCACGCCGTCCAGGCGCGGCATCTGCCAGTCGCTCACCACCAACTGGCAAGGCGAGCGCTCCAACACACCCCACGCCTCTTCGCCGTCCGCCGCCGTCACCACCGGATAGCCGGCGATCTCCAGCAGCGACTTCATCGCGAAGCGCGTGGTGAGCGAGTCGTCGCAGACGAGGATGCGCGGCCGCCGAGCCTCGGGACCCGCGCCCCGCGTCTCCGGCTTCGCGGCCCGCAGCAACTCGGGCGCGTTGAGCACGGGCACCACCCGCCCGTCATCCAGCACCGCCGCGCCCGCCAGATGGGCCACGCCCTGCACGTGACGCCCCAGCGAGCGCACCACGATCTCCTGCTGGCCCACCACTTCGTCGATGGCGAACAGGACGCGCTCATCCCCCAGCACGAGCAGCACGGCCGTCTGCAGCTTCCCGGACTCCAGCATCAACGGCAGCCGAGGCAGACCGATGGCCTCGCCCAGCGACAGGAACGTGAGCTGATCGCCATCCATGCGCGCGACGACCCGGCCCGCCACGGTGCCAATGTCCTCGGGCTTCAGCCGCAGCACGCGCTTCACCGTGTCGGACGGAATGGCCGTCACGGTCGTGCCCGTGCGCACCAGCAGGCCCAGCGCCGCGGCCAGCGTGAGCGGGAGATCCACCGTGAAGCGCGTGCCCTCGCCAGGGACGAAGTCCACGTTCACGGCGCCCTGAAGGCGCTGCGCGGTGGACTGCACCACGTCCAATCCCACCCCGCGCCCCGACGTGGCCGTGACCTCGTCGCGCGTGGAGAACCCGGGCTGGAACACCAGGCGCGCTGCCTGCGCGTCCGTCAGCTTCGCGGCGGCGTCCTGAGTCATCAGCCCGCGACGCACCGCCGTCGCTCGGACACGCGCGGGATCCAACCCCGCGCCATCGTCCTCGACCACGACGCCGATGCGCGTGCCGCGAGGCTCCACTCGCACCGAGAGCCGCCCCTCCTCGGGCTTGCCCGCCGCGCGCCGGGCCTCGGTCGTCTCCAGCCCATGGTCGATGGCGTTGCGCACCAGGTGCAGCAGCGGATCCTTCAGCGCATCCAGGATGCGACGGTCGAGGCGCACGTCGCCGCCGAACAGGTCCAAGTTGACGTCCTTGCCCAGGCGCGACGCCGTCTCTCGCACCGTGCGCCGCAGCGGCTCCAGCACCTGGGACGCCGGCACCATGCGCAAGTCGCGCAGGTCATCGCGCACCACCTGGGCCACCAGCGCGAGCTGCTCGCCGTCGCGGTGCGCTTCCTTGGCCTGCTCCAGCAGTCGCTTCTGGAGCGTGCGCATCAGCGCCACACCCGCGCGCAAGGGCTCCAGCGCGGTCCCGCCTCCCGCCAGCGCGAGCTGCGACGCGGAGCGCTCCAGGTTCAGGAGCACCTCGTGCGCCTGATCCGTCATGGCGCGGTAGCCCTCCATGCGACGACCCTGCTGCGCCCGCCCCGCCACCAGGTGCTCCACCTGGAGGGCCAGCGAGTCCAGCGTCTTCACCGACACGCGCACGGTGCGATCCGCGGCGCCGCTCTTGGAATCCACCGGCGCCGCCTTGGACGCCGCGGGCGCGGGCTTCTCACTGGCTGCACGCGGAGCGGGAGCCACCAGCGGACGCCCCGCGGGGTGCTCCTTCACGACCTCGACGGCTTCCAGCGCGGCACGCAGATCCACGAGCGCGCCCGCCACTTCGGACGCGGCCACGCCCGCGGCATCGCCTCCGGCCTCCATCCGCATGAAGCCCAGCGCGGTGGACTCCGCGAGCGACACCACCCGCTCGGCGCCAGCCGCCACCGCGGCGGCCTTCAGCGCCTGCGCGCGCTCCACGGCGGTGCGCACGGCACCGGCGCGATCCGGCACCGCGGGGGCCACGAGCCGGCCCAGCGACGCCTCCAGCGCCTCCAGGACGCGCAGCCCGTTCCCACCCAGCCCGTCATCGACCTCGCGAGGCTTCGGCGCCTGCCGGCCCAGCGACGCCAGGAGCGCTGACACTCCGTCCACCGTCGGCGTCTCACCCGCGTCGCCACGCCCGAGCGCGGTCTCGATGGCGCTCAGGCCGCGGAGCATCGCCTCCACCATCCCGCGCGCCAGCGTCTCGTCGGGCTTGAGGCCCGCGAGTCCATCCTCGATGGCGTGGATGATCTGCTCGATGTCCTCCAGCCCCAGGCTCGCCGCCGAGCCCTTCAGGCTGTGCACGGTCCGCTTGAGCGAGGGCAACAGCTCCGGCTCGCGGTCGGACGCGGACTGCTCCAGCCCCATCACCTTCGAACCGATGGCCTGGATCTGCTCACGCGTCTCCGCGGAGAACACCGGCCAGATGCTGCGAAGCAACTGCGGATCCATTGCGCCCCGCTCCTCTAGCCCGGCCTCGCCGCGGCTGGGTTGCCCAGCTGTTCGAGGTCCAGCACCGTGAGTCGATCCGGCGTAAGAAACAGGAAGGGCCCCGGCGGAGGCTGCGACAGCTCGGAGCGAGGCAGCTCGCGCCGGCCATCCACCAACTCCGCCGCCAACCCGAAGGCCTCCTCGCCCACCTCCACCACCACGACCTTGCCAAGGTCGGACATGCCGCCGCCCTCCAGCCCCAGCAACTGCCGCAGGTCCAGCACCGGCACCACGCGCGAGCGGCTCACCAGCGCGCCCAGCACGTGGCGTGGCGCCCCCGGCAACGAGCACAGCCCGCGCGCTTCCAGCACGTGATCCACGTGCTCGATTCGCACCGCGTACCGCTCTCCGCCCACGAGGAAGGCCAGCACGGTGATGACTTCCTGCCGGACCTCGTGGCGCGAGGCCGCCAGCACCCGCGCGCGCGAGTTGAGCACCTCGCGCCGCCGCTGCGGGCTGATGGCCTGCGTGCCCTCGAGCAGGGCCTGCGCCTCGTCGAGCTGCGCGCGCAGCGCGACGTAGTCAATCTCCAAGTCGGAGTCTTCGCTGGGCATCGGGCTCAGTACTTCGTGACCGGCAGTTTCAGGATGTCCCGCACCTTCGAGCGCAGATCATCCACCGACACCGGCTTGTTCAGGAAGGCGCTGGCCCCCACGAGCTTCCCCTTCTGCCGGCTCGCGTCGTCCTTCAGTGACGTGAGCAGCATGAGGGGTGTGTCATGCAGGCTGGTATCCGCGCGCACCGCGGCGCACAGCGCGAACCCATCCATCTCCGGCATCTGCACGTCGGAGATGATGAGGTCGGGACGAAGCTCGCGGGCGCGCTTGAGGCCCACGGCTCCGTTGGGGGCGTCGAAGAAATCCAACCCCCAGCCCATCAGGTACACCTGGAGCAGGTTGGTGATGGTCTTCGTGTCCTCGACGATGAGAACCCGGGGCGACTTCTTTGCCGTGCCAATGACGTTGCCGTTCATAGCTGGTACCTACCGACGAGCTCCGAGAACCGCTTCGAAAGGGAGGTGAGGTTGTTTGCGACCTGTTCGATACGGCGCGTTCCCTCGACGGAGTCGCCCATCGCGGAGGTCAGCTCGCTCATCGCCGCGGCGATTTGCTCCACGCCAATCGTCTGCTGCCGGGTGTTCCCGGCGATCTGCCGCGCCGCACCCGAGGACTCGCGGATGACTTCGGACAGGCCCGCGATGGCCTCGCCGGACGCGCGCGCCATGTCCATGGCCGCCATGGCGCGACGGCTGCCCTCGTCGGTCGCGGACACGGAGGCGCGCGTGCCCTTCTGCACTTCGCCCAAGAGCGCGCGGACCTGATCCGCCGCCATGCGGGACTGCTCGGCCAGGGTGCGCATCTCGGTGGCCACCACCGCGAAGCCGCGCCCGTGCTCGCCTGCCTTGGCCGCTTCGATGGAGGCGTTGAGCGCGAGCAGGTTGGACTGCTCGGCCACGTCCTTCACCTGACCGATGATGTCGCCGATTTGAAGCGTGCGCTCATTGAGGTCCGTGATGGCCAGCGCGATGGCCTTCACCTGCGCGCCCAGCTTCTCCATGCCCTCCACGCTCTCGGAGACGATGGTCTGTCCCTCGGTGCTCAGCGCCTCGGCCTGCTGCGTCTGGGTGATGACCGAGTCCGCGTAGGAGGTGGCCTGCTTCGAGGTCTGGGCAATCTCCGCGACGGTGGTGCTCGTCTCGTTGATGGCCGAGGCCTGCTGGTGCGCCATGGCGGACTGCTGTGTGGACGTGGCCAGCACGTGCGCCGCCTCGCGCTCCAGGTCTGAAGCGGCACCGCGAAGGTCTTGCAACAGGTGCGTCAGCGCATCCGCCATGGTGGCGAAGCTGCGCGCCACGTCGCCAATCTCGTCCGTGCCCTCCGTGTCGAGCTGCTGGCGAAGGTCTCCGCCCGCGATGCCCACCGCCGCGCGAGCCAGTCGCTCCATCGGGATGACGAGCAGGCGCGCCATGGCCGCCGCGGCCAGCAGGCACGCGAGCCACACCACCCCGCCCACGATGATCATGCGCACGGTGTTGGAGACGAGCACATCGGAGATGGCCGCCTCCTCCAACGCGAGCTGCACCGTGCCCACCCGCTGCCGCGCGCCGCCCGCCGCGACGACGATGATGGGCGCGGTGGTCTCCACCACGGGCAGCCCGGCGACCTCCAGGCTCCGGTCCGCCACGCCATCGCCGCTCGCGGCATCCACCGCCACGGCCCCCGCGAAGCGCTCGCTCGCGGAGCGCGCCACCACCGCGCCGGCCGCGTCGCGCACGACGACGTAGGCCGCGTCCGCCTGCTCCTTGAGCGCCGTGTCCGCGCCGGTCTTCAAGCGCGCCACGTCCTGAACGGCCGCGGGTGTCGACAGGGCGAACGCCGTCCCCATCGCCGCCGAGCGGACGCGCTTGGTCAGTTCGTCGCGCAGCGCGCCGCGCGTCTGCACCCAGAAGGCGCCAATCAGGATGCCGGCCACGAGCATCCCGAAGCCCGCCGTCGCGACGAGAATCTTCGTCCGCAGGCCCAGCCGCGACGCGTTGAGCGGTCCGGGCAGCGCCAGCTTCTTCCCCTTCACATCCACGTGACCTCCCTCCGGACTGCGTGCGTCGGCGGACTAGCGCGCGCCCCGCCAACCCGCCTGCGTCCTCGGCGAGAGCGCTTGCCGCAGCCCTCCCGCCGTCATCGTCTCCACCCCTCGCAGGGGCTGCTCGTCGTCCAGCCCGTCCAGCGCGCGCAGCGCGTTCTGCCGCGCGTGCTCCGCGTCCTCGCGGCGCTCCAACCGGCTGTAGAGCGACACCAGCGTGGCGTGGCCGAGCGCGAGCTGCGGCTCCAGGTAGAGCGCCTTGCGCACTTCCGCCACCGCGCCGTCCAAGTCTCCGCGCGACTCCGCGACCATCGCCAGCAGCAGGTACGCCTCGGGCGACAACGCGCGCGCCGCCTCGCGAGCCAGCGCCTCGGCCTCATCGAAGCGCCCCGCGCGCGCCGCATCGCGAGCCCGAGACATGGCCTCCGAGCCCGGCGCTTCCATGGGCGCGTCCTCCACCTCAACCGGGGGCGGCGGGACGTCGAGCGACTCGGCCGCGCGCGGTCGCTCCAGAAGCCGCAGGTACGGCACGGCGCGCGTGCCGCGATCCTTGCGCGGTGCGCTCGCCGAAGGCCCCGCGGGCTTCCAACCCGGAGGCGGCAGGCGCAGCACCACGCAGCCTTCCGCGTCGAGCGTCTCCATCCCCAACGCGTTGGTGAGCGGCACCTCCGCCGGGGACACGAAGAGCAACCCGCCCGGGGCCAGCGCCGCGACCAGCCGCTGGAGCACGCGTGCCACCAGCTCCGGCGGGAAGTAGATCAGCACGTTGCGGCAGAAGATGGCGTTGAGCCCCGAGGTGGGGACCGGATCCATCGCCAGGTTGTGCCGGCGGAAGTCCACCGCGCGCCGCACCTCGGGCACCACCGACAGCAGGTCGCCCGCCCCGTCCTCCGCGAGGAACTGGCGCTCCAGGTCGGGCTCGATGCGGCGCAAGGACCAAGGCCCGTACACGCCCGCGCGCGCGCGCTCCAGCGCACGACCGGACACGTCCGTGGCCAGCACGCGGAAGCGGCCCTCGCCCATCCCCACCGAGCGCAAGGCCATGGCGATGCTGTAGGGCTCCTCGCCGCTGGCGCAGCCCGCGCTCCACACGTGGAAGGTGCCCGTCGTGCCGGTTGCGAGCTTCGCCAGCGCGCGCAGATGCTCGGGGTGACGGAAGAAGTACGTCTCGCCGATCACCGCGTGCTCGATGAAGACCTCCACCGCCGCGGGCTCGCGCAAGAGCAGTCGCCGGAGGAAGACGGGGGCGGACAGGCCGCGCACCTGGGCGGCTCGCGCGAGCGCCGTCTCCAACGAGCGGCGGAGGCTGCGCGCCAGCGTCAGACCACACGCCG
>JAEMGR010000041.1 GCA_016458225.1 Myxococcaceae bacterium JPH2
ACCTCTCACGGCAAGCTCGACCGTCGTGCCCTCCCTCCTCCCGAGGCCACCGATGCAGCAGCAGCGGCTCACGTCGCGCCGCGCACTCCCACGGAGGAACTGCTCGCCGGACTCTGGGCGGAGGTGTTGCGACTGGAGCGTGTCGGCGCCGAGGACGATTTCTTCGCGCTCGGGGGGCACTCACTGCTGGCCACGCAGGTCGTGGCGCGCTTGCGCAGCACCTTCCGGATCGATCTCCCGCTGCGAGCACTCTTCGAGTCACCCACGGTGGCTCGGCTCGCCGCGAACATCGATGCCGTGCTCCAGGCCCACCACGGCAGTGAGATTCCGCCACTCGTCCCCACCGCGTCCGAGGCCGATGCCCCGCTGTCGTTCGCGCAGCAACGCCTGTGGTTCCTGGATCAACTCCAGCCCGGGACGGGCACGTACAACATGCCCCGAGCGCTCCGGCTGGAAGGGCTGCTGGACGTCGCTGCCCTGGAGCGTGCCTTCACCGAACTGCTCCATCGTCACGCGGCGCTCCGCACGTCATTCCCCCAGCAGGACGGCGAACCCACGCAACGCATCACGCCGTCCGGTCCCTTTGCCCTGGAGGTCCTCGACCTGAGTGCCCGGGAGGATCGCGAGGATGCAGCCCGCCGCCTGACCGAAGCCGAAGCCTCAACGCCCTTCTTGCTCGCCACCGGGCCCGCGATCCGCGTTCGCCTGCTTCGTCTGGAGGCGCGCCGCCACATCCTCCTCCTGACGATGCATCACATCGTCTCGGATGGATGGACCATGGGCATCCTCGTGCGCGAGCTGTCCGAGCTGTACCAGGCCTTCACGCGCGACCTGCCCTCGCCCCTGTCGAAGCTTGGCCCGAGCTACGCCGACTATGCGCGCTGGCAACGCAGCTGGCTCCAGGGAGAGCACCTGGATCAGCAGCGCGAGTGGTGGCGCAAGCAGCTCGCGGGAGCAAACCAGGCGCTCGAACTGCCCACCGACTTCCCACGTCCGCCCACGCAGTCCTTCGACGGCGCGACGCTCCACTTCCAGCTCCCCCTCGCGCTGAGCGAGTCGCTCCAAGCGCTCGGACGGAAGCACGGCGCCACGCTGTTCATGACGTTGCTCGCCTCCATCCAGACGCTGCTGGCGCGTCACGCGGGACAGGAGGACATCGTCGTCGGCTCGCCCATCGCGGGGCGCCGCTTCGCGGAGCTGGAGGGACTCGTCGGCCTCTTCGTCAACACCATCGCCCTGCGCTCACGTCTGGATGATGACCCCACGTTCGTTCAGCTTCTCGGTCGCGTGCGCGAGGCCACGCTCGGCGCGTATGCCCACCAGGACATCCCCTTCGAGAAGCTCGTCGAGGAGCTTCAGCCCCGCCGAGACCTGAGCCGCGCCCCGCTCTTCCAGGCGATGCTCATCCTCCAGAACGCGCCGCAGTCGGTCGCGGATGCCTCAGTTCCCGACGCCCTCACCATCCAGCCCATCGAGGTGGACAACGGCGCGGCGAAGTTCGACCTCACGTTCACCTTCACGGCCTCCAGCCAGGGACTGGTCGGTGCGCTGAACTACGCCACCGCGCTGTTCCAAGAGGACACCGCGCGGCGCATGCTCGCGAGGCTGCGTGTCCTGCTGGAGGCCGTGGTCCAGACACCTGAGTCCCGCGTCCAGGACCTTCCCCTGCTCACGAGCGACGAGCGGCGGGAGGTGCTGCGAGCCTGGAACGACACCGCGCGCCCCTTCGACGCCACGTGCCTCCATCTCCAGTTCGAGGCGCAAGCCTCGCGGACACCCGATGCGCTCGCGGTCGCCTTCGGAGACACACGACTCACGTACCGACAGCTCCACGAGCGGGTGCTGCGCATGTCTCGCCAGCTCCGCGACTTCGGACTCCAGGCGGACGAGCGCGTGGCCCTGTGTGTGCGCCGCTCGCCGGACATGGTCGTGGCGCTGCTGGCCATCCTTCACGCGGGTGGCGCCTACGTCCCGCTGGATCCGGCCTATCCCATCGAGCGCCTGACCTGGATGCTCCAGGACTCTGGCGCGAAGGTCCTCCTCACGCAGCGGGACCTGCTCGGCTTCATCCCCGCGGAGGGACTCCCGACCGTCCTCCTCGACGAGGTCGCCCAGGCGCCCGAGTCAGCCCTCCCACCGAGCGACGTGCGAGCGGACAATCTCGCGTACATCATCTACACGTCGGGCAGCACGGGACGCCCCAAGGGCGTCATGGTGACGCATCGGACCGCAGCCAACTTCCTGCACGCGATGGATGCGCTGCTGGACAAGAACGCGGGCGGCACATGGCTGGCCGTCACCAGCATCTCCTTCGACATCCACGTCCTGGAGCTGCTGTGGACATTGTCGCGAGGCTTCCACGTCGTCCTGCATGACGAGCAGGCCGCGGCCCGAGGCGCCGCGCTCCCACTCCCGGAAGTGCTGCGTCGCCACACCATCACCCACTTGCAGTGCACGCCGCCCTTCGCGCGAGCGCTGCTCCTGGCGCCCGAGTCCCTCGCCTCGCTCGGCGCACTGCGGCACCTGATGATGGGCGGCGAGGCCCTGCCGCGCCCGCTGGCTGAACAGCTCAAACAGGTCCTGCCCAGCACGGCGCTGACGAACATGTACGGGCCGACCGAGGTCACCGTCTGGTCCTCCACGCACACCGTCGCCTCGGGGGAGGACTCCGCGACCGTCTCCATTGGCGCGCCCGTCGCGAACACCCAGTACTACGTGCTCGACACGAAGGGACGGCCCACGCCCCGGGGCGTTCCCGGTGAGCTGTTCATCGCGGGTGCTGGCGTGGTGCGCGGCTATCACGGACGACCGGAGCTCACGGCGGAGCGGTTCATTCCAGATGCGTATTCGGATCGTCCGGGCGCGCGCATGTACCGCACGGGAGACCTGGCGCGCTGGCGGCATGACGGCACGCTCGACTTCCTCGGCCGCACCGACTTCCAGGTGAAGGTGCGAGGCTTCCGCATCGAACTCGGCGAGGTTGAAGCAGTCCTCGCACGCCACGAAGCCGTGCGTCAGGCGGTGGTGGGCGCGCAGCAAGACAGCGCGGGAGACGGCCGGCTGGTGGCCTGGGTCGTGCCAACCACTGGGAACGGGGTGAGCGCGAGCGCCCTGCGCGAGTACGCCCGCAAGCACCTGCCCGAGCACATGGTTCCATCGCTCGTGGTGCCAATGGACGCCTTCCCGCTCACGCCGAGCGGCAAGGTGGATCGCAAGGCGCTGCCTTCGCCCGACACGTCGGGGTTGGAGCGCCGGCACGTGCCCCCCGCCACGGAAGCGGAGCAGCGCGTCGCGGACATCTACGCGGAGCTCCTCGGCGTTCCCACCGTGGGCGCCACGGATGGGTTCTTCGAGTTGGGAGGCCACTCCTTGCTCGCCACGCGGCTGATGTCGCGCATCCGCAACGCGTTCGCGGTGGAGCTGCCGCTCCAGGTGGTCTTCGAGGCGCCGACGGTGGCCGCCCTCGCCGCACGCATCGAGGCGTCGCTGCGGACTGGCGCCCACGCCGCGCGGGCCGCCATCGAGCCCGTGTCTCGCACGGACGAGCTTCCCGCGACGCACGCGCAGCAGCGCCTGTGGCTGCTCGATCAGCTCGCGCCAGGGAGCCCCGCCTACAACATCCCCATCGCCCTGCCGCTGTCCGGCACCTTGGACGTCGAGGCGCTCCGACAGGCCCTCGAGGCACTCGTGCATCGCCACGAATCGCTGCGCACGCGCTTCCGAGAGGGAACAGCCGGGCCGGTGCAGGTCATCGAGGCACCGTCTTCGCTGACACTCGACCTCGTCGATCTGCGTGAGCAGCCACGCGAGCACCGAGAGGCCGAGGCGGCGCGGCTCGCGGAGGCCGATGCGCAGCGGCCCTTCGACTTGGGGACGGGGCCGCTCTTGCGCGCTTCGCTCATCGTCTTGGAGGAGCACGAGCACGTGCTGCTCCTCAACGTCCACCACATCATCTCGGACGGCTGGTCCCTGGGAGTGATGGTGCGCGAGATGGCGGAGCTGTATCGCGGCTTCACCTCGGGCACGCCCGCGCGCCTCGCGCCGCTCCCGTACCAGTTCGTCGACCACGCGGTGTGGCAGCGACGCTGGCTGGAGTCCGGTGAGCTGGAGCGTCAGCTCGCGTGGTGGAAGACGCAACTCGATGACGTGCCGAGAGAGCTGGAGCTGCCCACGGACCGTCCGCGCGTCCATCGCGACATTCCCCGGGGCGAGCACCTGTCGGTGAACCTGCCGCTCGCGCTGTCCGAGGCGCTGGAGGCGTTCTGCATCCGAGAAGGCGTCACGCCCTACATGTTCCTGCTCGCCGGGTTCCAGCTCTTGCTGGCGCGCTACTCGGGACAGGACGACATCAACGTGGGCTCGCCGCTCTCGGGGCGCGATCGCTCCGAGATGGAGGGGCTGGTCGGCTTCTTCACGAACACGGTGGTGATGCGCACGCGCTTGGGAGGAGACCCCACCGTGCGCGAGCTGCTGCGCCGCGTCCGCACCACCACGCTGGATGCCTTCGCCCATCAGCATGTCCCGTATGAGCAGCTCCAGCCCATGCGCGACCTGCGGCAGGCCCCGCTCTTCCAGGTCATGTTCATCCTGCAGAACATGCCGCCCGCGGAGCTGGCGGTGACGGGCCTCACGTTCCGCCACGTGACGCGCCAGCCTCGGGCCGCCAAGTTCGACCTGACGCTCACCCTGCTGCGAGGCCCGCAGGGCTTCACCGGCGACCTGGAGTACGCCAGCGACCTGTTCGACCCCTCCACGGTCGCCAGGATGATGCGGCACCTGGAGACCTTGCTCGCGGCGTTCCTCGCGAAGCCCGAGCAGCGCGTCTCCACGCTGGACCTGCTCGGCGGAGAGGAGCGGGCCCAGCTCCTGTTCGCCTGGAACGACACGCGCGCGGACTTCCCCGACGCGTGCATCCACACCCTCTTCGAGGCACAAGCGCGCCGTGCCCCGCGCGCCATCGCCGCCCGCTACGAGGGCGTGGACCTCACGTACCAGGAGCTGGATGCCCGAGCGAACCAACTCGCGCACGCGCTGCGACGCCGAGGCGTGGGGCCCGAGACGCGCGTGGCCCTGAGCGTCGAGCGCTCGCTGGATGTGGTCATCGGATTGCTGGGCATCCTCAAGTCCGGCGGCGCGTGGGTCCCAGTGGATCCGCAGCTCCCGCGCGAACGCCTGGCCTTCATGCTGGAGGACAGCGAGGCCGCCGCCCTGGTGACACGCGCGTCGCTGCTGGAGCGATTCCCCGCGTCGCTCCATCCCCAAGCGCTCTGCCTGGACACGGATGCCGGGACGCTCGCGCGGGAGAGCGCCGAGGCGCCTCGGTCCGGAGTGACGCCCGAGCACCTCGCCTACCTGCTCTACACGAGCGGCAGCACGGGCAAGCCCAAGGGCACGGCGATCATCCACCGGGCCGTGGCCAACCTCGTCACACACGAGGCGGTGGCGTATGGCATTGGCCCCGGCAGCCGCGTGTTGCAGTTCGCCAGCCTGAGCTTCGACCTGTCGGTGGAGGAGATCTTCACCACGCTCTGCACCGGTGGAACGCTGGTGCTCGCGCCGCTGGAGAAGCTGATGCCCGGCGTGCCGCTCCAGGAGTTCCTGCGCGCCGAGGCCCTCACGGTCATCAGCCTCACGCCCGCCGCCCTGGCCGCCACGTCTCCCGAGGGACTGCCCGCCCTGCGCACGGTCATCTCCGGCGGAGAGGCGCTGCCGGTGGATGTCCTCGCCCGATGGGCCCCCTCGCGAACGGTCCTCAACACCTACGGCCCCACCGAGGCCACGGTCGTGGCGACGCTCGCGGAGGTCCGCGCGGATGGTCGCCGTCCCTCCATCGGTCGTCCGCTCGCCAACGTCCGCGCCTACGTGCTCGACGCGCAGGGCTCCCCCGTGCCCATCGGCGTGAAGGGCGAGCTGTATCTGGGCGGCGTCGGCGTGGCGCGAGGCTACCCAGGCCGCCCGTCGCTCACCGCCGAGCGCTTCATCCCGGATGCGCTGGGCACCGAGCCCGGAGCCCGGCTCTATCGCACGGGTGACGTGGTCCGCTGGCGCGATGACGGCACGTTGGACTTCGTGGGCCGCGCCGATGCACAGGTGAAGGTGCGCGGCTTCCGCATCGAGCTGGGTGAAGTGGAGGCCGCGCTCGCGCGACTGCCGCAGGTGCGCGAGGCCGTGGTGTTGGCGCGCGAGGACGGGCCCGGTGGGAAGCGGCTCGTCGGCTACGTCGTGGCACACGAGGGCGTGGAGACCGAAGGCACGCAGGTACGCGAGGCGCTCAAGGCCGAGCTGCCCGAGTACATGGTCCCCTCCGCGGTCGTCGTCCTCCCGCGCCTGCCGCTGACCTCCAACGGCAAGGTGGACCGCAAGGCCCTCCCCGCGCCGGACTACTCGGGAGACGCGCGCGCCTACGTCGCGCCCGCGACGCCCACCGAGGAGCAGCTCGCGGCGCTGTATGGCCAGTTGCTCGGCGTCCCGCGCGTGAGCGCCCGTGACAGCTTCTTCGACCTGGGAGGCCACTCGCTCCTGGCGACACAGGCCATCAGCCGGATCCGCCAGGGCTTCGCGGTGGAGCTGCCGCTGCGCACCCTGTTCGAGGCCCCCACCGTCGAGGGACTCGCGCGTCGCATCGACTCGGCCCTCGCGGGACAGGGACTCTCGCCGACGCCGCGGCAGGCCCGCGCGCGTCCGGTCCTGCCCCAGCCCATCCTCCCGCTGGAGGAGGCCGCCGCGAACGAAGCCCTGCGCCCGACGCCCGTCGAGGAGCAAGGTGTCCCCGAGGCCTGGAACGCCACGGACACGGCCTATGCGCCCGACGCATATCCCGTCCGGGGGCTCGCGGAACAAGCCGCGCGTCATCCCGAGCGCCTCGCGGTCGAGGGGAACGGCACGCGCCTCACCTATCGAGAGCTGTACG
The DNA here is from genome assembly GCA_016458225.1 of Myxococcaceae bacterium JPH2. NCBI lineage: Bacteria > Pseudomonadati > Myxococcota > Myxococcia > Myxococcales > Myxococcaceae > Myxococcaceae bacterium JPH2. The sequence goes on from JAEMGR010000041.1 coordinate 6,911, forward strand.
ACCGCGTGCTGCGCATCTCCGGTCGACTTCAAGCCCTGGGCGTCCGAGCGGATGACCGCGTCGCGCTGTGCGTGCGCCGGTCTCCCGAGATGGTCGCGGCGATGTACGCCATCCACCACGCGGGCGCGGCCTACCTGCCGCTGGATCCGAGCTACCCCGTCGACCGCCTGGGCTGGATGCTCCAGGACTCGGGTGCGCGGGTGCTCATCACCGAGTCCCCGTTGTTGGGGCTCGTGCCCACGGAGGATCGCACCGTCGTCCTGCTCGACGAGGCGATGCAGGGCCCGCCTGCCACGGCGGAGGGCGCGGTCCATCCCGACAACATCGCGTACGTCATCTACACCTCGGGCAGCACCGGCCGCCCCAAGGGCGTGATGGTTCCGCACCGAGCCGTCACCAACTTCCTGCCGACGCTGGATGGGCCGCTCGAGAGCGCTCGGCCCGGCACGTGGTTGGCCGTCACCAGCATCTCCTTCGACATCCACGTCCTGGAGTTGCTGTGGACGCTGTCGCGCGGCCTCCAGGTCATCCTCCACGACGAGCACGCCGCCGCCCGAGGCACCGCGCCGTCCCTGTCACGGCTGCTCCGCGAGAACACCGTCACCCACTTCCAGTGCACGCCCGCGTTCTCGCGCTCGTTGGTGCTCGCGCCGGACTCCCTCCCGTTCCTCGGCTCGCTGCGACACATGATCGTCGGTGGCGAGGCGCTCTCGGGTCCGCTCGGCCAGAGCCTGCGCGCGGCCCTGCCGCAGGCAGCGCTCACCAACATGTACGGGCCCACGGAGACCACCGTCTACTCGACCCGCTACCCGGTGCCGGAGGGAGAGCTTCCGGCCACGGTCTCCATCGGCACGCCGCTCGCCAACACGCGCGTGTACGTGCTGGATGCCGAGGGGCAGCGCGTGCCCGTGGGCGTTCCCGGTGAGCTGTACATCGCGGGCGACGGCGTGGTGCGTGGCTATCACGGACGCCCCGACCTCACGGCCGAGCGCTTCGTGCCGGATCCGTTCTCGACGACGCCGGGTGCTCGCATGTATCGCAGCGGCGACCTGACGCACTGGAGCACCGAAGGCACGCTCGAGTTCATGGGCCGCACGGACTTCCAGGTGAAGGTGCGCGGCTTCCGCATCGAGCTGGGCGAGGTCGAGGCCGTCCTCGCGCGACACCCGGACGTGCGCCAGGTGGTCGCGGGCGCGCACCGCGATGCCTCGGGCGATGGGCGCCTGGTGGCCTGGGTGGTGCCACAGCCGGGGATGGACGTGAACGCGACCGCCCTGCGCGAGCACGCACGCCAGCACCTGCCCGAGCACATGGTGCCGTCGCTCTTCACCGCGATGGAGTCCTTCCCCCTCACGCCCAACGGCAAGGTGGATCGCAAGGCGCTGCCCGCACCGGACGCCTCTGGACTGGCACATCAGTACGTCGCGCCCGCGTCCGCGCGAGAGCGACAGGTCGCGGACCTCTACGCCAGCCTGCTCCGCGTGGGACGCGTGGGAGCCCTGGACAGCTTCTTCGAGCTGGGCGGTCACTCCCTGAGCGCGACCCAGGTCCTCTCCCGCATCCGGCAATCCTTCGGGGTCGACCTCCCGCTGAGCGACTTCTTCTCCGCCGCCACGGTGCGAGCCGTGGCGCGGCGAATCGACGAAGAGGCCGCGTCACAGCCCGTCACGACCTTGCCCGCCCTGAGGGCACGACAGGACATCGAGCATCCACCGCTCTCCTTCGCGCAGCAGCGCCTGTGGTTCCTCGCGAAGCTCGAGCCCGACAGCGCCTCGTACAACATCCCCGTCGCGGTGCTCCTGGACGGTGTGCTCGACGTGGCCGCACTCGCGGGCGCCTTCCGCGACCTCCAGCTGCGACATGAGTCGCTGCGCACCACCTTCCACGAGCACGCCCATCAGCCGTTCCAGCACATCGAGGCTCGGCCCGCGTTGCCCGCGAGCTGGGTGGACCTGAGCGGGCCTTCGAGCCAGGCGGCAGACACCCTCGTGCGAGACCTCTTCCAGTACGAGGCATGGCTGCCCTTCGACGTGGAGACGGGCCCCCTGTGGCGCGTCCTCGTGGCGCGTCTGTCGGAGGAGCGGCACGCGCTGCTGCTCACGATGCACCACGCCATCTCGGATGGCTGGTCCATGGGTGTGCTCATCCAGGAGCTGACCGCGCTCTACTCCGCGCGAGCGACCGGAGTGGCTCCGCGTTTGGAGCCGCTCCCCATCCAGTACGCGGACTTTGCGCTCTGGCAACGGGACTGGCTGCGCGATGACGTGTTGGAGGCCCAGCTCGACTGGTGGAAGGGCCAGCTCCAGGGCGCGCCGTCGTTCCTGGCCCTGCCCACGGACAAGCCACGGCCCGCCACGCGCAGCGTCCACGGCGCGGCGCATCCGTTCCAGTTCCCTCGGGAACTCTCCGACGCGCTGCACGCGCTCTGTCGCCAGGAAGGCGTCACGCCGTCCATGGTCATTCTCGCGGCGTTCCAGCTCCTGCTGTCCTGGTACAGCGGACAGGACGACATCAGCGTGGGCTCGCCCATCGCGGGCCGGACGCAGCCGGAGCTGGAGGGGCTCATCGGCTTCTTCGTCAACACGCTGGTGCTGCGCACCCGCCTCGACGGAGTCACGACCTTCCGCGAACTGCTCGACCGCGTGCGCACCCTGACGCTCGGGGCCTACGCGCATCAGGACGTCCCGTTCGAGAAGCTCGTGGAGGCGCTGCGCCCCGAGCGCGTCCCGGGCCGCTCGCCGCTCTTCCAGGTCATGGTCGCGTACCAGAACGCCCCCATGCCCGAGGTGCTGGGGCCCCAGCTGCGGATGTCGCCCTACAAGCTGGAGCACCGCGCCGCGCTGTTCGATCTCACCCTGGCCATCAGTGACCGAGGCCAGGGGCTTCGTGGACAGCTCGAATACAGCACCGACCTGTTCGAGCCCTCCACGGCGGCGCGCATCGTGGGACACCTGCGCATGCTCCTGGAGTCGGTCCTCGCGAATCCCTCGCGACCGCTCGCGACCGTCTCGCTGCTGACGGAGGACGAGCGCCGGCTCCTCATGGAGCGCTGGCGCGACGCGGACGCCGCGACCCTCGCCGACGCCAGCCTCTATCGCCTGTTCAAGGCAAAGGCGCTGGCGACCCCGGACGCGCTCGCGGCGGAGTGGGAAGGCCACACGCTCACGTGGCGGGAGCTGCACGAACGCGCCCGCACCATCTACCGGGCACTGCTCGCCCAAGGCGTCCTCTCGCTTCCCGCCGCGCCGCCCGTGGTCGCCGTGCCGCGCACGGAGTCGCTGCCGCTCTCCTTCGCGCAGCAACGCCTGTGGCTGATCCACCAACTCGAACCGGACAGCCCCAGCTACAACATCCCCTCGGCGGTCCGCCTGGAGGGCGCGCTGCACGTCGACGCGCTCCAGCAGGGACTCTCGGAGCTGGTGCGTCGGCACGAGGCGCTGCGCACGCTGTTCCAGGAGCACGCGGGCAACCCCGTCCAGCGCATCCTGCCGCCGACGCCGTTGGAGCTGACGCGCGTGGACCTGATGCACCTCGGCGCGGGCGCGTTGGACGAGGCCCGACGCCTCGTGTTCGACGAGAGCACGCGGGGTTTCGACCTCGCCAAGGGGCCGCTGCTGCGGGCCTCGCTCCTGAAGCTCAAGCCCGAGGAGCACCTGCTCGTGCTCAACATGCACCACATCGTCTCGGACGGCTGGTCCATGGGCGTGCTGGTGCGCGAGCTGGCCGCGCTCTACCAAGCCTTCTCCGAGCGACGCCCGTCACCGCTCCCCGAGCTACCGCTGCAGTACGCCGACTTCGCCGTGTGGCAACGAAAGTGGCTCGACGGTGACGCGCTCGACGCGCAGCTCACCTATTGGAAGCGGCAGCTCACGGGAGCGCCCGCGATGCTCGAGCTGCCCACGGACAAGCCGCGCCCCGCCGTGCAGACCTCGCGCGGCGCCTATGTCCCCGTGCAGTTCTCCACCGCGCAGAGCGAGGCGCTCGCCACGCTCTGCCAGCGCGAGGGCGTCACGCCGTTCATGGCCCTGCTGGCCCTCTGGCAGGTGCTGCTCGCCCGGTACTCAGGGCAGGAGGACATCAGCGTCGGCTCGCCCATCGCGGGCCGTCAGCGCGGCGAGACGGAGAGCCTCATCGGCTTCTTCGTCAACACGCTCGTCCTCCGAGGACGCGTGGAGGGCGCGCGATCCTTCCGACAGCTCGTCCAGGACGCGAAGGAGACCGCGCTCGGAGCGTACGCACACCAGGATCTCCCCTTCGAGAAGCTCGTCGAGGAACTCCAACCACAGCGCAGCCTCAGCCACTCGCCGCTGTTCCAGGTGCTGCTCGTGCTGCAGAACACGCCGGCCACCACGCTCGCCCTGCCGGGGCTCACCTTCCTGCCCTTCGAGCGGGACTTCGAAGCCGCGAAGGCCGACCTCACCCTGTCCCTGGTCCAGGCGCCCACCGGACTGTCTGGCTGGCTGGGCTACCGCACGGACCTCTTCGAGCGACGGACGGTGCTTCAGCTCGTCGAGCACCTGCGCACGTTGATGGACTCGGCGCTCGCGAATCCGGAGGCACGGCTCGACTCGCTGTCGTGGCTGACCGCCTCGGAGCGGACGCGCGTGCTGGAGACCCTCCAGGTCGCGCCGCTCGTGGAGACCCCGCCTCGCCTCCTGCACACGCTCATCGCGGAGCAGGCGGCACAGCATCCCGAGCGCCCCGCGGTCGCGAGTGAGGGACGCGTCCTCACGTATGGCGAGCTGGACGCACGGGCGAATCAGCTCGCGTGGCACTTGCGAGAACTGGGAGTGGGGCCGGACGCTCGCGTCGCGCTCTGCCTGGAGCGCTCGGTGGACACGGTCATCGCCCTGCTTGGCATCTGGAAGGCAGGGGGCGCGTATGTCCCGATGGATCCCGCCCAGCCGTCGCTGCGCCTGCAGTCCCTGGTGGAAGAGATCGGCGCCGCCGCGCTGGTGACCGTCACCACCCGCTCCCAGACCCTGCAAACGCCCCATACGCCGCACGTATGCCTGGATGGCGATGCACCGCGAATCACGCGGCATCCCACGTCCGCGCCTTCCGTCACCCAGCATCCGGAGCAACTGGCCTACGTGCTGTTCACCTCCGGCTCCACGGGACGGCCCAAGGGCGTGGGAGTCACGCACGCGAACCTGCACGCCTACGTCGAAGCCGTCACCGAGCGGCTCTCGCTCACCGAGTGCGCGAGCTTCGCGATGGTCTCCACCTTCGTGGCGGACCTGGGCAACACCGTGCTCTTCCCCGCGCTCCGCACGGGTGGATGGCTCCACGTGCTGTCCCAGGAGTGCGCGTCCAGCCCGGACCTGCTGGCGGAGTACTTCCGACGCCACGCCATCGACTGCATGAAGATCGTCCCGTCGCACCTCTCCGCGCTGCTGACCGCACGACACCCGCGCGACGTGCTGCCACGCAAGCGGTTGGTGTTGGGCGGAGAGTCCTCCACCTGGCCGCTGCTGGAGACCGTGCATGCCCTGGCTCCCGAGTGCGAGGTCCACAATCACTACGGCCCCACCGAGACGACCGTGGGTGTGCTGGCGGGGCGCGTGACGATGCCCGTCCCCCAGCCCGCGCCAACGTCGGTGCCGCTCGGATGGCCGCTGGCCGGGACGCGCCTGTACGTCCTCGACGCCACGCTGCGCCCTGTTCCCATGGGAGTCCCGGGCGAGCTGTACGTCGCGGGGGCGCAGGTGACGCGGGGATACCTCGGCCGGCCTGAGCTGACCGCGGAGCGCTACGTGCCGGACCTGCACGCCCCCACGCCGGGCGCGCGCATGTATCGCACGGGAGACCGGGTGCGCTGGCTCACGGACGGTCGGGTGGAGTTCCTCGGCCGCGTGGACTTCCAGGTGAAGGTACGCGGGTTCCGCGTCGAGCCAGGAGAAGTGGCCCAGGTCCTGCGCGAGCTGCCCACCGTGAACGACGTGGTCGTCGTCGCGCGCGCGGACGCCACGGGAGACCAGCGGCTGGTGGCTTATGTGGTGCCGGCGTCGCTGTCCGCGTCGGAGCTGCGTGAAGCCCTCCAGCAGCGGCTACCCGAGTACATGGTGCCGTCTACCTTCGTGCTGTTGGACGCCCTGCCCCTGACGCCCAACGGCAAGGTCGATCGAAACGCACTGCCTGCGCCCACGGCCATGGCCTCCACGGTCGAGCACGTCGCCCCCGCGACCGAGCAGGAGACCCAGGTGGCGCGGGCCTTCGCGGAGGTGCTGCGACTGGAGCGCGTGGGCGCCGAGGATGACTTCTTCCAGCTCGGTGGACATTCGCTCCTCGCGGTCCGGCTGATGGCGCTGCTGCGCGAACGGACAGGCGTGGCGCTCCCGCTCGCGGCGCTGTTCCAGGGCTCCACGGTGAGACGCCTCGCGGCGCGGCTCGAAGCCGGAGTCCACGCACGCCGCCCCAACCTCGCGCGGCTCGATGCGGGCCGAGCCGAGAGCCGCCCCGTCTTCTTCATCCACGGCGGCGGCGGCGAGGTGCTCAGCTACACGGAGCTGGTCCATCAACTGGGAGATGCGCACGTCCTCTACGGGGTGTCCGCACCGGGACTGGAAGGCGGAGCCCTTCCGCCGCCGACGATGGAGGCGCTCGTCCGCCACTACCTGGAGCAACTCCGAGACGTGCAGCCCAGCGGGCCGTACCGACTCGCGGGCTGGTCGTTCGGAGGCGTCGCGGCCTACGAGCTGGCGCGTCAGCTCGAAGCCCTCGGAGAGCAGGTCGAGCTGTTGGCGCTGCTGGACAGCTACGCGCCCAGCGGCACCCCAGAGCCCGAGCCGCCGCCGCTCGCGAGGCTGGCGCGCTTCGCGAAGATGCTGGGAGTCACCCTGGACGATGTCCCCGAGGACGAATTGGAGCGCCTGACCGAGCTGCGCGGGCAGGAGCAAGTGACACGGATGATGGAGTTGGTGCGCACGATGCCGACGGCGGGCGCCCTGGACGCGGCGCAGGCCGAGCGCGTCTTCTCCGTGCATGAGCGTTTGAGCGAGGCCCAACGCGGCTACGTGCCCGCGAGTCCCTTCGGAGGCACGGCGCACTTCTTCCCAGCGGAGTCACGTCGAGCCACCCCGGGCCTGGCCTCGGATGGAGGCTGGTCCACCTGGATCCACGGGGGCCTCACGGTGTGCGAGCTGCCCGGAGACCATCAGTCCATCCTCCAAGCGCCCCAGGTGGCGACGCTCGCGGAGCACCTGAAAGCGCTCTTGCTCGCGCTGGAGGAACAGCCTCTCTGACGCGAGGCAAGCAGTCCGTGAAGCTCAAGCCGGTCGGCGCCAGTGGATGGATGGCGCCGACCTCGGTCACGGAAGCCGTCGCCGATAGCGCTCCCCCCACTCCTTCAGCTCGAGGAGGACGGGGACGAGGCTGCGCCCGAATGGCGTCAGCTCATACTCCACGCGTGGAGGGACCTCGGCGAAGACCGTGCGCTTGACCAGCCCGTCCTGCTCGAGTTCGCGCAACTGCAACGTCAGCATGCGCTGGGTGCAGTTGGGCAACAGGCGGCGAAGCTCTCCGAACCGGAGCGTCCGCGTCGACAGCCAGTAGAGGACGACGCCCTTCCAGCGCCCACCAATCACCGCGAGCGCTGACTCCACCGAGCATCCGCTCTTGCCTTCCGTGCGTCGTGCCATCCCAATGGTTCCTTTTTGGGTACTACCTACCAACATTGTGCGTACTTGCGGATGCGCATGAATCTGACGAGAACGCACGTTATCAAGCCGCTGCGCGGGCGTACTCGTGAGCGACCTCGGGTGACGTGGGTTCAAGAGGTCCGACGAGGGACGGGGCAACCACAAGGAGAATGTCGATGTCGTCGACCAGCAAGCCACTCATCACGGTCGTAGGCGCAACGAGCAAGCAGGGGCGCAGCGCGGTCCAGTCGCTGCTCCAGAGCGGTCGCTACCGCGTGCGCGCCTTGACGCGCAAGACGGACACGCCGGAGGCCAGGAGCCTCGCGGAGAAGGGCGCGGAGCTCGTCGCCGTGCCGCTCGAACTCGGGCACAAGAAGGCGCTCGTCGAGGCGTTCCGCGGGTCCTCCGGCGCGTTCCTGATGACGCCACCCATGGCGCCCGGTTCAGGCGAAGTGGAGGTCGGCAAGCAGCAGGCGGACGCGGCCGTCGAAGCGGGCGTGCAGCACGTGCTCTTCACGGGCCTGGAGAACGTCGACACGATCTCCGGCGGGAAGAAGTACGCGCCGCACTTCACGGAGAAGGCCCAGGTCGAGGAGCACATCCGCACGCTCCCCGTCGCCAGCTCGTTCATCTACCTCGCGTACTTCTACACGAACTTCGTCGAGTACTACCCGCCGCACGTAGAGGGCGACACGGTCGTCTTCCCCATGTACCTCCCGAAGGACTTCCGAGCGCCGTTCGTGGATCCGCTCACCGCGGCCGGCCCAGCCGTTCTGGAGATCTTCAGCAACCGGGACAAGTACGCAGGTCAGGCGCTGCCAGTCATCGGAGAGTTGCTCACGCCCCAGGAGATGGTCGAGACGTTCACGCGCGTGACAGGCAAGAAGGCCGCCTACGCCTCCGCGTTCAAGCGGGAAGAGTTCATCCACCACTTCCCGCAGTTCGCTGGCAACGAGGCCTTCCTCCGAGAGGCGGAAGGGATGGTCCAGTACACCGTCGAGTACGGCTACTACCGCAAGGACCGCGACCTCGAGTGGAGCCGGCGGGTCGATCCCCACGCGGCCACCTGGGAGCAGTTCCTGCGCCGGACGGGCTGGCAAGGTGAAGCGCGGCGCTTCGGGCAGTAGGTCGGCGAGGCCCGTCGTTGACACTCCCGTGACATGAGCCACGGGAGCACCTCGCGCAAGGCGCGAAGGTTGACTGCGGGAATGCAGTTTCAGTGACAACCCGCAGTGGCTTCGGTGTTCTCTTGCGGTGCGTTCGCCACCTGCTCCCGCGCTTCTCGCGGACCGTGGCGTCACGCCTCAAGGGAAGAACCATCATGACTCCGTCACTCTCGTCACGGGCGTCCTCCATCCACGGCGCTCGACGCCCTCGATTCTTGAGGTGGAGGGCTCCCGTCGCGCTCGGGCTCTGCACCCTCATCGCCGTGGGCTGCGGAGACGACCCCAAGAATCCGGAGAACCCGAATCCGGTGCCCGAGTACACGCGCGTCGACAACGCGGCCCTGGACGCGATGCCGGGTGTCTACCCCAACACCCTCCGCAACTCGGACAGCGGGGACCTTCCGGTCGCCTTGCTGGGGTCTGAAGGACTCGATGTCACCACCGTTGACCTCAACACGGTGGCGCTCACGTCTCGCACGGGGAAAGGAAAGGTGCCGGCGCGCAGCGTGGAGACTCCGCGGGACGTGAACGGCGACGGACGCCTGGATGCCGTCTTCAACTTTCCCCTGTCGGCCCTGCGCGACGCGGGCGTGATCTCCGAGGAGGACAACCGGGTCCTCTTCGATGCGAAGACCCAGAGCGGCGCGGTCATCTCCGCGCAGGATGGCGTGAGCGACGCCCGCCATGTCGTGGCGAAGCTCCCCATCCCCACCGGGAAGTACGCGCTGGGTACCACCGAGTTCACGTGGACGGACTCGGCGCGAGAGGAGTCGTTCACCCAGGCCCCCGACGATCATCGCGTCGTGCAAGTGCGGCTCTGGTATCCCGCGCGCCCAATGCCGCAGGCCCAGCCGGCCCCCTACTTCCTCCATCCTGTCGAGGGAGAGTTGCTCGCCACGGATCAAGGCTTCCCGACGCAGATGTTCGGGTTCTACTTCGCCCATTCGGTGCGCGACGCGGCGCTGGCAGAAGGCTCCGAGCGCTTCCCCGTCGTGCTCTTCTCCCCAGGCTATGGCACGGGGACGGCGCTCTACAGCGGCGCGATCGAGGAGCTGACGAGCCAGGGCTACGTCGTGGCGGCCATCTCCCATCCCTTCACCGGAGGGCCCGTCGTGTTGCCGGACGGCAAGGTGCTGCCGCACACCATCGAGATCTCTCCGACCAATGAGGCCCAGAACGCCCACATCCAGGCGGTCTGGACCGGGGATGCGCGGTTCGTGCTCGACCAACTCGAGAAGCTCGGCACCGAGGCATCGGGCAGTCGCTTCGCGGGGAGGCTCGACTTCACGCGGGTGGGCATGTTCGGTCACTCGTTCGGCGGCTCGACCTCCGCGGATGCCTGCCGCACGGACGCGCGCTTCAAAGCGGGACTCAACATGGATGGGAGCTTCCACGGAGACATGGACGTCGAGGTCCACGCCCCGTTCCTGATGCTGAACAGCGAAGAGGCCGCCCTGGACCCCACGCGGTCCGCCTTCTTCAAGAAGCTGCGCGCCATCGGTTACAACGCGACCGTCCACGGCACCCAGCATTTCAGCTTCAGCGACATCGCCCTCGCCCTCCCGTTGGTGCAGGTCTATGTCCCCCAGCTCACCGGCAAGGACATCCAGATCGGGAGCCTGGAGGGCTCACGCGCGTTCTCGCTGACCAACACGTACGTGCGAGCCTTCTTCGACAAGCACCTGCGCGGGAACACCGCGCCCCTGCTGGACGGTCCCTCACCGGAGAACCCGGAAGTGGACTTCGCGGTCTACCGCCCCTGAGGGTGCACGCCCCACGAGCGCGGTGGCGCACGTCACCGCGCGCCAGCACGCGGTCCTGACGGACCAGACCGCGTGAAGCGCTCCCGCAGGAGTTCGATGAAGTGGGTCAGCGGCGCGGGCCGCTGGCGGGTCGCGCGGGTGACGGCGCTCCAACGACGCCGGACGCCCCGAGGCGTCAGCCGAACCGTGTGCAACCCCTGGCGCTGAGTCGGCAGCATCCACTCGGGCAGTGCCGTCACGCCAATGCCCCCACGCACCAGCTCGATGAGTGCCTCCGTGAGCGGCACGGGGGACACCCGCTGCGGCTCGACGCCCGCGGGCCAGAGCACGCGCGTGAAGACATCGAGCTGCTCGCGAGGCGCCGCGTACGTGAGCAAGTGCTCATGCACCAGGTCCTCCGCCGTCGCGTAGCTCCGACGCGCCAGCACGTGATCCGAGGGGACCACCAGCAACAGTTCATCCTGGAAGAGCGCGGTCTGCGCCAGCCGAGGCTGCCGGGGCACATCCGTCGTCAGCGCGAGATCCAACTCACCGTTCAGCAATGCCCCGAGCGGCTGACGCGTGGCCTCCAGGACGATGCGCAGCTCGACGCGTGGGAACTCGGCCTGCCATCGCCCCAGGATGGGCGGCAGCCAGCCGTATACCGTGTAGCAACCCGTGCTGAGCCGGAGCAGATCATCCTGCGGATTGGCGCGGCAGGCCGCCTCGGCCTGGGCCACCTCGTTCAGGACCCGCCGAGCGGAGAGGAGCAGCTTCTCCCCCGAGCCCGTCAGCAGCAGGCGCCGCTGACGGCGCTGAAAGAGCTGGACGCCCAAGCGCTCCTCGGCGTCGCGAAGTTGGTGGCTCAAGGCCGAGGACGTGAGGTGCAGCCGCCGGCTCGCGGCGGCAAGGCTCCCGGTGTCCGCGACCGCGGCGATCAGCTTGAAGTGGCGAAGCTCGAGCATGCACGCTGAGCTTCACATGAATGAAGTTCAGCATCTTCTCAAAATCGTTTCGCTGCGCTCATGACGGGGTCATCCCTAACGTAGGCGTCCCCCACCCAGGAGGACGAATGCCCCCGTCAGACCAAGCCCCAAGGAAGCCGATTCCCGTTGAATCTCCATGGACCACCCTGCGCGTCGATGACATCGAGCCAGTCGTCGTCGGCCCTGGGTGCATTCGAATCGACCTGCCGAGCCCACCCAACGTGAGGGTCTGGGTCGTGGACATGGCCCCAGGGAGTCAGTGGCCCATCGTGGACTTCCACGAAGCAGGTGAAGCGGTGTTCGTGGTGAGGGGAGAACTCATCGAAGGGGACCAGCGCCTGGGGCCGGGCTCGTACGTGGCCTTTGCTCCCGACAGTCGCCATCGCTCCCGAACCGAGACCGGCGTGCGCCTCTTCGGCATGAACCCTCTGGCCCCGGTGGAGCGATGAGCCAGAACGCCCTCCCCTCATCGCCCCACGAGGAACCGTCGAGCGAGCCAGCCGCGCACACGCCAACGCGTCGCCGAGACTTCCTGCGCGCGGCGGTGACGCTCTCCGCGGGCGCGCTGCTGCTCCCGCCTACGACGGCCCATGCACAGAAGCCCACCGACAGCGCCCCGCTCCGTGCGCAGCGGCTGGCCTGGGCCGGCGTGCGACTCCAACTGGGGCAGGACACCCTCTTCCTGGACCCGCTGGTCGATCCCGCCGTCTGGGGACCCGCGCTGAAGGATCCACTCACCGCAATGGAAGCCAGTGGAGGCAACCGCTTCGTCCTGGTGACGCATCGCCATCCGGACCACTTCGACCGGTTGGCCGTGAGACAAGCGCTGGGAGACTCCGGGACCCTGGTGTGCGCTCCAGACATGGCCGCCCTGGCTGCCGCAGCGGGATTCCGCGTGCGCACCGCTCCGCTCTACGAGCCCCTCCTGCTCAACGACTTCACCGCGACCGCCGTCCCGGCCGTGGATGGCTATGGAGACCCTCAGGTGTCGTGGATCGTCTCTGGCGGAGGCCGCCGCATCATCCACTGTGGCGACACGCTGTGGCACGGCTCGTGGTGGCACATCGGGCGCCAGTTCGGTCCGTTCGATGCGGCCTTCCTGCCCATCAATGGCGCACGCTTCGGCTGGCGCAAACCCGTGAGTGACGTGCATGCCGTCCTCACGCCTGAACAAGCGGTGGCGGCGGCCGTCGTCCTGGGCGCCCGACTCCTCGTGCCCATTCACTACGGCATCGCTCCCTCCGACGACTACCGCGAGGTGCCCAACGCGGAGGCCCAGCTCCTGGCCGCCGCGCGGGCGCGCAAGGTCGACGTGGAAGTGGCGCGCCCCGGAGAGTGGCTGACCTGGCGAGCCCGGACTTGACGAAGCGCGACACCGAGCATTTCAGCGTTCGCCGGCCCCAGACCGTGGTTTCGCGCCTCGCGGATCCACCCAGCAGCCGAGCCAGGGAGCGCTGAAGGGCACTGCCTCCCTCCCGAGCGACCCTCCCACGGGCCATTGCAGGAATGCCCTCGGGCGACTGCGCGCGACAGCAAGGGACCTCACCTTCTGTCCGAGGCACATGCCATGAGCCCGACCACGCCCAATGACCTGTCGCACGTGGTGGAGCAGCTCCGCCACAGGGATGCCTATGACCATCCCGTGGACCGCGTGAAGGTTCTCCAGACTCACATCTCGTACGTCCTGCTTGCGGGCGACTACGCCTACAAGCTCAAGAAGCCGGTCGACTTCGGCTTCTTGGACTTCCGCACGCTGGAGCAGCGCAAGCACTTCTGCCTGAGCGAGGTGGCGCTGAACTCCCGCCTCTCGCCCGAGATGTACCTCGGCGTGGAGCCCATCGTTCGCAGGGGCTCGCGGCTCCATCTGGGCGGAGAAGGCGAAGTGGTCGAGTACGCGGTGAAGATGCAGCGTCTGCCCTCGGAGCAGATGCTGGACGCGCGAATCGCCGCGGGGCGCGTGTCCACCGCGGACATCGAGCGACTCGCTCGGATGATGGAGCGCTTCCACCGCGCGGCCCCGAGCGGCCCCAGCGTGTCGCGCTTCGGAGTTCCCGCCGAGATTGCGCGCGACTGGGCGGAGAACTTCGACCAGTCCCGGCCCTTCATCGGGACGACGCACTCGGCCGCCCAGCATCGGCTGTGCCTCGAGTTCGTCCGCTCATCCCTGGTGCGCCTCCACAGCCTGTTCCTGGCGCGCATGCGGCAGCATCGGATTCGCGAGGGGCACGGGGATCTCCGCACGTCGGCGGTGTGCTTCGACGCGATGTGCCCCGATGGCATCTGTGTCTTCGACTGCATCGAGTTCAATCGCCGCTTCCGCTGCTGCGACGTGGCCTCGGAGATTGCCTTTCTCGCCATGGACCTGGAGCTGCACGAGCGCCCGGACCTGTCGGACGCGTTCGTGGACACCTATGTCGAGGCGAGCGGAGACCCAGGCGTGCGACGGCTCCTCCCCTTCTATGGCTGCTATCGCGCGTATGTGCGCGGCAAGGTGGACGGCTTCCGGCTCGACCAGTCCGAGTCCAGCCCACACGAGCGCGCCGAAGCCCTGCTCCAGTCTCGCAAGGCCTTCGAGCTGGCCTGTGGCTACGCGGACGAGGACCGGCCACCGCTGCTCGTCCTCATGAGCGGCCTGTCCGCCACGGGCAAGACGACCGTGGCACAAGCCCTCGCACGCCTGCGTGTCTTCGACGTGCTGTCATCGGACCGGATCCGCCGAGAACTCGCGGGCCTGACCTCCAATGCACGACACGTGACCGCCTATGGAGCGGGGCTCTACTCGAAGGAGCGTCGGCAGCGCGTGTACCAAGAGCTGCACCGCCGCGCCGCGGAGGCGCTCGCCGACGGGCGCTCGGTCATCCTCGATGCCACCCATGGAGAGCGGGCCCAGCGCGAGGAAGCGGCCTCACTCGCCCGCGAGCACGGGGCGTACTTCTTCGTCATCGAGTGTCGTGCGGACGAGTCCGCCGTGCGCCAGCGCATGGATGCCCGGGAGCGCGTCCACTCCGTCTCGGATGCACGCTTCGACACCTACCTCCAGCAACTCAGCCACTTCGAACCACTCGACGAACTGGATGACTGGAGCCACATCATCGTGGACACCTCGGCCTCGCTGGACGTGAGCACCGCGCGAGCGCTCCATGCGCTGGATGAGCGCCTGACTCCACGGGGCCTCGCGCCCGGGCCTCGCATCGACACGGCGCGACGACGCGAGGCCCTGGGCCTGCGAGGCTGACGTCAGGGTTGGATGGCGACCTTGAATACACCGTCCCGGCGCTCTCCGAAGAGGGCATAGGCCTCCTGGATGTCCGCGAGCCGGAAGCGATGGGTGATGAGCGGAGACAGGTCCACGCGCTTGCTGCGAACCACGTCCATGAGCCGCCGCATGCGCTCCTTGCCGCCCGGACAGAGCGTGGTGACGATGCGGTAGTCCCCGAGCCCAGCGGCGAACGCGTCATACGGAATCTGCAGCTTCCCCGAGTACACGCCCAAGCTGGACACCGTTCCACCGGGCCGGAGGCACCGCAGGCAGCTCTCGAAGGTCTGCGGCGTCCCGAGCGCTTCAATGGCGACATCCACGCCGCCACCGGTGAGTCGCCGCACCTCGGCCACGACGTCCTGCTGGCGGTAGTCGAGCACCACATCCACGCCCATCCGCTTGGCCATCTTCAGGCGCGACTCATCGCCATCGACCCCAATGACCAGCGTCGCGCCCATCAGCCGCGCGCCAATGGCAGCGCACAAGCCAATGGGCCCTTGCGCGAACACCACCACCGAGTCACCGATTCGCACCCCGGCCGACTCCGCGCCACTGAAGCCCGTGGAGGCAATGTCCGACAGGAGCACCACCTGCTCGTCCGTCAGCGCATCCGGGATGGGTGCGAGGTTCGCTTGGGCCGAGGGAACGAGGATGGACTCGGCCTGCGCACCGTTGAGGGTGTTGCCCAGGCGCCAGCCGCCCGCCTGCTCCCACCCACCCCCATGTCCACACTGCGCCGCCTGCCCAGACAGACACGCCCGACACTGGCCGCACGGCGTGATGGCGCCCACCAGCACGCGGTCCCCCACCTGGTAGCCCGTCACCCCCGGCCCCAGCTCCTGGATGACACCCACGGGCTCGTGCCCGATGACGAGCCCCGGCTTCACGGGGAACTCGCCCCGAACGATGTGCAAGTCCGTGCCGCACACCGTGGTGAGCGTCATCCGGATGACCGCCTCACCCGGTCCGGCACGGGGCGTCTTCACCTCTTCGATGCCGAAGCGGTTCACGCCGTGAAAGACATTGGCTCGCATGCGCTTCCTCCCTTGGGACATCCAATGGATGAAGTGTCTGCACGATGCCAACGGACGAGGCGCCCGGGGGCACACGGCCCCAGGCGCCCGCGCCCCCGTCCGCCGCGCGCGCCAGCAAGCGCCCAATCCGATGCTGAACGGCCAGCAGGACTGCCTCGACGGCCTCGTTCGCGCCGCGCGTCACTGACACCGATCGTGCTCCACCGGATACGTCATGCACCTCCAGGCCCGGCTGCTTCTCTCCTGGGTCGAAAACACTCTCCCTCCTCAAAAGGGGGTGGAAATGGCTCTTCGTGCGAGGACTTGGACATATCTCTTGGGGCTCGGCTGCATGCTCCTGGCTGGCGCAGCCCAGGCCATGGACGAGGCGACAGCGAATCGAGTCCTGCAGTTCGCCCAGCAGCAGGCGACCAAGACAGATGCGCTGGTCCCGGCGGGCCGCTATCCCCAGAGCACCACGAACGGCGGGTGGACCACCATCGACGCCGCCTCCCAAATTGACTGGACCCAGGGCTTCTTCCCTGGCGAGCTCTGGTACCTCTTCGAGGGCTCGGGCGTCGCCACCTTCAAGTCCCTGGCGACCACCCGCACGAACCCGCTGAAGGTCCAGCAGACCAACTCGACGACGCACGACACGGGCTTCAAGCTCATCACCAGCTTCGGCAACGCGTACCGCTTCACGGGGGACGAGGCCCAGCGGCAGGTGCTGCTCACGGGCGCGGCTTCGCTCGCCAAGCGATACAACGCCAATCTCGGCTACGTCGTGTGCTGCGATTGGAACCGGCCCAAGTGGCTCGCGCCGCTCTTCGTGGACACGATGATGGACATCGAGCTGCTCCTCTGGGGCGCCGCGCATGGTGGACAAGCCACCTGGCGGGACATGGCGGTCAACCACGCCCTCAAGACGCTCAATGTGCTCGTGCGCGCGGATGGCAGCTCCTTCCACATGGCGGACTTCGATCCGACCACGGGCGTCATGCGCCTGCGCGGCACCTTCCAGGGGGCCTCGGACAACTCCACCTGGGCTCGCGGCCAGACCTGGCTCATGTATGGCTACACCATGGTGTACCGGTACACGCGCGACCCGCGCATGCTGGCCGCGGCCCAGAAGACCACGGATTGGTATTTGAGCCACCTGCCCGCGGACAAGATCCCACTCTGGGATTTCAATGCTCCGGCGAACCAGCAGTTCAAGGACACCTCCGCGGCAGCCATCGCGGCCTCGGCGCTGTTGGAACTGGGCGGCTACGTGTCGGACACGGCCACCCGGCAACGCTACGGTGACGCGGCCCTCCGCATTCTCGATGCCCTCAGCGCGGCCCCCTACCTCGCCAGTGGGACGAGCAAGGCCAGCGTCCTCCAGCACGCCGTGGGCAACCTGCCCGCGGGCAAGGAGATCGATGTCGGCCTCATCTACGGGGACTACTACTTCGTCGAGGCCCTCCAGCGATTCCTGCAATGGGTGCGCATCCAGGCGGGCTTCGGCGCGCGGACCAGCTTCCCTGCGGGGGTGCATGCGCTCGGGACCAACAACACGGGCGTCGTCACGGTGAAGTTCGACGTGACGCCGCTGCGCTACCCCATGGATGGCGTCATCGGCTTCGCCGATACCTCCACGACCGTCACCGCCTTCTCCAGCCTCGCCATGGCCATCCGAATGAACACGGATGGCCGCTTCGACGTGCGCAATGGAGGCAGCTACGCCGCGCTCACCGCGGTGCCCTACGCGTTCAACACCACGTACCACGTGCGAATGGTGACGGACCTCAACGCCAAACGCTACAGCGTATGGGTAAGCCCTCCGGGCGGCGCCGAGATCCAGCTCGCGAACAACTATGCCTTCCGCACGGACGCGCCTCCCACGGATGATGTCGGCCAGGCGGTGCTCAACAGCACCACCGCCGACGACGCGTACTCGGTGACCAATCCCGTGGTGTCGGGCGCTCCTTCGACGGTCTGGCCTTCGCGGGTCGACTTCTCGGCGGCGGTGCACGACCTGGGAACCAACAACACCGGCACGGTTACGGCCGAGTTCGACGTGAAGCCCGCCCTGAGCCCGATGGATGGCGTCATCGGCTATGCCGACACGTCCACCCCCATCACCGGGTTCTCCAGCTCGGCCATGCTCATTCGCATGAGCACGGACGGCCGCTTCGACGTGCGCAACGGCGGGGGCTACACCGCGCTCACCACGGTGCCCTACACGGCCAACACGACGTACCACGTGCGCATGGTGACGGACCTCAACGCCAAACGGTACAGCGTGTGGGTGCGGCCCCCAGGCGGTTCGGAAATCCAGATCGCGAGCAACTATGCCTTCCGTTCGGACGCCCCCCTCACCAATGACCTGGGAAAGGTGACGCTCAATGGCACCACGGGGAATGACACGTACACGGTGACGAACCACATCGTGAGGCTCGGGGCCACCGTGATGCCTCCGCCCGAAGCCGCGGCCCTCGAAGGGGACAGTCCACTCGATGCCTCACTGCGGACCGAGGAGGGCTGCGCCGCGGCCCCGGGTCCCGGTGCGCTGGCCCTCTGCGGCGTCGTGCTGTGGTTGATGCGTCAGGGCAGGCGCTCGCGCAGGGCAGCCTCACCCGGTCCGACAGAGGGGTAACCCGATCTCGAGACCGCCGTTGCGTTCAAGCGTTCCATTTGAGCGCAGCCTATTCAGGGAGGCATGAACCCTCATCCTCCCATTGAGTCCGCTGTTGAGCCCGTCGCGCCCACGCCCCTCCTGACCCTCATGACGCACACCGCGTGGGCGAACCGGCAGCTCTTTGCCACCCTTCGCGCGGTCGAGTCCTGGGAGTCCCAGAAGGGCGCGGACTTGATCCTGCGGGTCCTCGATCACATCCATGTCGTCCGGCGCGTC
Source organism: Myxococcaceae bacterium JPH2 (assembly GCA_016458225.1). Taxonomy (NCBI): domain Bacteria; kingdom Pseudomonadati; phylum Myxococcota; class Myxococcia; order Myxococcales; family Myxococcaceae; species Myxococcaceae bacterium JPH2. The sequence continues at coordinate 25,613 of JAEMGR010000041.1, forward strand.
TTTCAAGCTCACTTGCTGGGCGAGGCGCACGGCTTCCAGTCTCCCCAGCGGGCGCTCATTCCCTCACTCCAGGAACTCGACCTCGAATTCGAGACCATCGACCGCTGGTATGTGGAGACCACGGCGTTGCTCCGCCCAGAGGAACTCGCACGACCTCGCGAGGTGCGCTTCACCGACGGGAAGCTCGTGACGATGACCGCGGCCACGATGCTCCTCCACGTGGTCACCCATACCATCCATCATCGAGGCAACGTGGACGCCATCCTGTATCAAGCGGGACTGCCACGTCGGAGGGATGGCGTCCCCGAGTTCCTCGTCAGCCAAGCGTCCGCCACGTGACCGAGGTGAGCCCTTGCGTCGGCGTCATGCCGAACTGCTCCCGGAAGACGCGACTCAGGTGAGCGCTGTCCGCGAACCCGGCGGAGATCGCGGCAGCGCTCAGGCTCTCTCCGGCCTCCACGGCGGCGATGGCGCGGCGCAAGCGCTTCCACCGCAGATACGCGCGCATCGGGAGTCCAAAGTCACGCGCGAAGGCATGACGCATCTGCCGGGGAGACAGCCCGGCCTCGCGTGAAAGGCTTGCGAGGTCGACGGGGTCGGCGCGGTCGAGGTACTCGCACATCTTGCGTGCCGCCGGGTGACGCGGCCTCGGCGGCAGTCGCAATTCGACGGAGGCGAGGATCGCGGCGATGAGTGTGCGTGCCTGCTCCGGCGTCGGATTGCGAGGGATTGTCACCTCGAGCGTCTCACGCCTCCAGGTCTCGCACCGAGGCTCGGCGGAGCGAGCGAGCGCGCGGCTCACCCAGTCGTCTCCGTCGAGAAACAGCATGGCGGCATGAGAGCACGCGCCGTGTCCATGAGACAGGCGCGGAGGAATGACGGCCGTGCACGCATGAATGCGACCGTTGGCACCATCCTCGATGTCGAGCCCCGCTGGCGCGACGATGATCTGCGCCGCATGGTGCGCGTGCCGCTTCGTGGCCACCAGCGGCCCCACGTAGAGCATCGGCGCCCCAGACGCGAACAAGGTACCGTCCAACCGTGCCAGCGTGTTCAAAGGACCTCCTCGGCTCACGTTGATAATCACCGCCCCTTCCGCGGACCACCCTAAACCCGTTCTCGCCCTATCCCTTGATGTCCTGAGTTCCTCATGACAATCTATCCAGAGGAGGGCTCATGAAGCCACTGGCCAGTGCGTTGTCTGTTCTTGCATTCACGCTGCTTCTGGTGAAGGGGTTCAGTTCAAGTGCCGTGATATCAACGGCCGAGGCGGCGGCACCACCGGTCGGCCAGACGGTGCTTGCAACCGCGAAGACTGCAACCAAAACGGTAACGCAGACAGCAGCGCCAAAAACAACGCAAACCGCGATAACGAAGAAAGTAACGCAAACAAAAACAGTCACGAAGACTGGATCCGCGCCCAAGGATGAGTGAGACACCTCGCTGGGGATGACCTCTCTCGCAAGAGAGGGCGCCCTCAAGGGCAGGTTCCACAGGCGCACCTTCTGGAGCGTGTCGTCTGGTGGCAAGAAATAGAGAGTACCGGGGGGACTCTTTTTGCCAGACAGCCAATGCTCCAGGGACCTACTCCCAAGGAGCGAGCGGATTGCGTGGGAATCCATAGAAGAACCACGCCAGGACTCCGACACAGAATGTCAGCATGGCTCCGCGTGGCAGCTTCGAAAGTGCCAGCGCCGACAGGATGCATTGGCTGGGAACAAACACAAGCATGTAGAACGGATAGGTGACGCGCACGTGCGCGATCAAAATGAAGAGCAGGTACGGCACTCCGACCAGCAGAAAGGCGAGGAGTGCCAGCGGATGTCGCTCCTGAATGTCTGACCAGACGAGCGGGAGAGCCAGCCAGATGAACAGCAGAATGACCAGGTTGGGCTGATCCAGGTACTGCAAAACATAGCGCGGAATACTGCCGTCTTCGACCTGCATGGATGTGACGAAATACGGCGAATTCTGAAACCCTGAAAACCAATGAAGCGGATGCACGCTGTCGCTCACGCCCGGCGATCCCAGGGTCCGGTGGTAGCTCGCCATGCTCGCGAGGTGATGGAGCGGGCTGGGAAAGGCTCCATAGACGATGTCGTAGATGCCCAGACCCGCGAGAAAACACAGTGCCGCGGGAATGCCGACGCTGAACCCGACCCGTGCGGTCGCCTTGAGCGCGGCCTTGGAGAGCCAGCGTTCCTGGCTGATCCAAACGTAGAGGACAAGCACGATGAAGACCATCGCAACGACGCCCTTGGCGAGCATGCCAATGCCGAGCGCGAGTCCAGAGAGCCACCACCTTTGCCCCGTGAATAAGTAGACCCCCAGCATCGCGAAGAAGAACGCCGGGATGTCCAGCATGGCGATCGACGAGTGAACGAACCAGAGATTCTCGAACCCGAGCAAGAAGGCGGCAAGCAGCGCGACACCGCCGTTGGTGAACCTGCGCGTGAGCAGGTAGACCAGCACGAGCGTGAAGCTGCCGGCGAGGACGGAGGGCAGACGCCAGCCGAATCCGCGGTCACCGAACATCTGGATGCTGAGTGCGATGAGCGCCTTGGCAAGAGGTGGGTGTTCCTCGTTGCATACGGTCCCATTGATCAGACACTTGGCTGCCGGTACGTAGTGTGCCTCGTCGAAAACATAGGACGCAGGCGGCTGATCGATGATGAGCAAGTGAAGCAGCATGACGACCGCCACGAGCCCCACCAGCGCCCAGTCATAATTGAGAGTCGCAGGCTTCAAACCGGTGGTGCCCTCGGACAGAAAGGCATGACGAATCAATCGAGAAAGAACGCCCATCTTTTCCATGAAGAAGAGGCGGGTTGCTCGCTCGGAGTCACCGTACCCCTGAAGTGGCGCATCCTGTTCCTGGCGCAACTCCAGTTCGAGAGTCGCGTGCGGCCGTTGAGGGCTCAAGACCGAAACCAGAGGCCCGTACACTCGGGGTAGATGGTGCTGCCGAGGCTCGAGAACGAGCGGGCGCACTCTTCCCCAAAGAAGAAGTCCAGAAGGCGCACCCCTTCGTCCATCGAAGGGAACTCATAGTCCGTGCGAATCCACATGCGCTTGAAGCCCCAGGTGTCTTCAAGCAGTTCGTAGTAGCGACGGAGCTGCTCAGGAGGCTGAAACGGGACGGAGTGCCCTGTCCCGAGCGTCTCGATAACAATGGCCGTTCCGCCAGGGCGGAGGACCCGAAGCATCTGACGAAGCCCCGCCTCGACCAGCTCTCTCCACTGGGCGGGATCCCAGAAGGTCTGGTGGCCATACGTCCATCCCGCGATGGAGAGGTCTGCGCTCGCATCTGGCACGGGGAGCGAGCCATTGTCGGCCAAGTTGACGGAGCAGTTTGTCAGCCCGAGGCGCGTCAACTCTCGCTGGGCCAGGCGGAGCATGGGGGCGGAACCGTCGAAGGCGCGCACCGAGCGAACGTGGGGCCCCAGCAACGTGGTCACACGCCCCGTTCCGGCACCGAGTTCAACGACCTCCAGACCCGCCAACGAGACCCGAGACCGGATGGCCTTGAGGAGATTGCCCTCACGGTCTTCATGCTGAACCAGGGCAGCGTACTGGTCCGGGTACGACTCGTAGACCTCGCGGGCGTCGATCATGTGTCCCTCTCTCCAAGTCCAGGCCAAGCCACCAAGGCTCGGCCTACGTCACGACATCGACCGGCACTCACTCCGGTCACTCCCAGCGCTGCCATTCTGCGCCGTCGAATGAGCAGACGTTCTTCTGCCCAATCGACCAGAGCATGCCCTCCGCATCGGTGAGCTTGTAGAAACTCTTCGGCGCGTTGCGTCCGAAGTCGACCGCCACCAGCGCCCCATTCTCCAGCACATACAATGCGCTCAGGGTCGCCACGTACAGATGCCCCTTGAACCATCGGATGTCCCAGATGTCTTCACCCAGCCCGGTCTTCAGGGCCTCCCACTTCTTCCCGCGCCCTCGCAACAACGTCCCTGACTGCCCGCCGGCGTAGACTTGTCCATCTCCGGCACAGCACACGGCGCTCAGGATGACCCGCGCTGGGCTCGTACACTGCGTCCACGCTCCCTGGTCGCAGTGCCAGATCTCTCCGTCCCAGCCGACCGCGTAGAGGTCCTTCGCGTCGAATCCGTCGAGCGCCTCGAACCCCACCACCTGGTCGCCCTTGGCCTTGGGCGCATGCATGGCCCGCCAGCGCCCTTCCCCCTCACGGCGGAAGACCTCTCGCCCCATCCCGAAGGCATAGGCATGTCCCGCGATGCACGCGCAGCCTCGAAGGTCCGCGGGCTTGGCAATCGTCTCCGAGCCCTCTTTTCCGCCGACGTATGTGAAGACCTTCCCGTCGCCCGAGACCACCACCAGCTTCTCGCTCGGTTCCTTGACGACGCACATGCCCGCTGCGTTCCAGGGAAGATCCGCGACGCTGCCGAGCGCGCCTTTGTAGACGCCTCCAAGCCGCGTGTGGGCGACCTCCTTCTTGTGCAGCTTCTTGTCCTGCAGCGCCAAATAGACAAGGTCCTTGAACCGCGCCGCTCCGCGGGAGAGCAGATGCTCCTTCGACACGCCAAGACTCGCCATTGCACGTTCCTTGAATCGGGCCCCTCCCCACTTCGAGAGAAGCCCTCTGTCCACGAACCCGTCGCTCGCGATGCAGGACCTTCATACTGGATACCCCCATGAGCAACGAGCCCTCCGTGGCGTGCCTCCACAACACACCGTGGCGGATCCGCAGCCAGGACGCCCTGGTGGAGCGCTTCCGGCGCGTCGTGGGGGCAGCTCCCAAGCAGCTCGCCTCCATCATCCGCGTCCGCCATGCGGTGGGGCCTACCGACCGGGCATGAGCCTGTCTCGACTCTCGCTCGACGCGGGCTCCTGCGACCCGTCCCACTTCATCCGAGAGTTCCGCGCCGTCACTGGGAGCCCGCCGCAGCGCTTCTCCCGCGCGGACGAGCACTGCTGACCGCGCCCGCGAACGTTCGAGAGCGGGCGGCGCGACGAAGAGAGCACGACACGTTCCTCCCTCGGCGTGGCAATCTGCGCGCGTGGCTGGGAGGCACGTTGCCCCCTCCCTCGCGAGGCTCCATGTCCACTCTTGATTCCGGCCCCGTGACCTCCTCGGTCCGGGTGGAACTCCTGACCGCGCCCTCCCTGAACTTCGCCATGGAGCAGAGTGGCGTCCCGCTCATCCGCGAAGCACGGATCCGCAACCTGGGGACTCGCGCCGTCGGGCCCATGGTCCTGGACGTTCGCCTCGAACCCGAGCTGGGGGACTCCGTTCGTATCCCCGTCCCGCTCTTACCCGCGGGAGAGGAGGTCAGCCTTGGGGTGATCGACCTGCGCCCGCCCGCCGGACACCTGCGCACCGTGCTGGAGACGGAGCGGGCCCAGCTTCGCTGGTCGCTCCAGCAGGAAGCCCAGGTGCTCGCCGAGGGGACCGCGCCGGTGGAGATCCTCCCGTACAACCACTGGCCCGGAGCGAGCGCGCCGCTCGGTCTGCTGACCACCTTCGTCACGCCCAACCATCCCGTCATCCCCGAGATCCTCAAGGACGTCCGCGCTCGGCTCGAGAAGGCCCTCGGGGATGGCGACCTGCCGGGGTACCAGCGGCACCAGCCGCAGCATGTCCTGTCGATGATGGCGGCGCTCTATGGCGCCATCCAGGACCTGGGGCTCAGCTACATCGAGGCGCCTCCCAGCTTCGAGTCCCTGGGACAAAAGGTGCGCCTGCCGGATCAGCTCCTCCGGGAGCGGATGGGCTGCTGCCTCGACGTGACGCTGCTCTTCGCGTCCGCCCTCGAGGCCATGGGGCTCCACCCGGTAATCCTCCTCGTCCACGGTCACGCGCTGCTCGCCACGTGGCTCATCGACGAGCGGTTCCCGGAGGGCCTGGTCGAGGACGCGGCCCGGTTGCGGAACCTGGTGTCGCTGGGCGCGCTGATTCCCTTCGACGCCACGGCCGCGCTGGTCGCCGGGCGCCCCCACTTCGAGCAGGCGATGCTCAAGGGACGCGAGCACCTCGCGGAGGACTCGCACTTCCGCGCCGCGCTCGACGTGCGCGTCCTGCGCCACGATGGCTACCGTCCCCTGCCCCTTCGCAAGGTCGAAGCCCCTCCCGCAGACTTCGAGTCCACCGAGCCAGCGCGCGCCCGCCTCCACACCATCCTCGCGAGCGCAGCCGCCGCGATGCCCGCGCAGGAGCCGCCACCACCACCGCCCCAGGTCGTCTCACGCTTCGCGCGGTGGAAGGAGAAGCTGCTCGACCTCACGTTGCGGAACAAGCTGCTCAACTTCCGCCTGGAGACGCGCGGCGCGCTGCCGCTGCACATGCCCGACCTCGCCGTGTTCGAGGACACCTTCTCCAGCGGTGAGAGCTTCGAGATCCACCCCGCCCCCGAGTCCAGCGGCGCGGACGTGCGCGATACCAAGCTCCAACTCGCGCGGGGAACGGCGGATGAGCTGACCGCGCGCCGCCTGCAGGACCTGGACAAGTGCCTGCTGCACTCCCCACTGCGAGAGACCGAGCTGTGGACCCGCGCGCGCCACCTGGAGCGGACCGCGCGCACCGACCTGGAGGAAGGTGGCGCTCACACGCTGTACCTCTCGCTGGGGCTGTTGCGCTGGTTGGAGCCGGGGGATCCCACCCCGCGACTCGCGCCGCTCATCCTCTACCCCGCGACGTTCCGGATCGACCGCGCCCGCAAGCGCCTGCGCATCGAGCGGCTCGCCGACGAGCCGATGGGCAACGTCACCCTCGCGGAGAAGCTGAAGCAAGACTTCGGACTCGACGCGCGGGCGCTCACGGCCTTGGAGTCCGATGAGAAGGGATTGGATGTCCCCGGCATCCTTCGCGCGGTGCGGACCGCCATCCAGAGTCGCGCGGGATGGGAGGTGCTCGAAGAGGCCCACGTTGGACTCTTCGCCTTCACGAAGTTCCTGATGTGGAAGGACCTCGCGGACAACGAGGCGGGACTGTTGTCCAATCCCCTGGTGCGACACATCGCCGCGGCGGGGACGTCCGCGCCTCCGGTGGGCGGCACCGAGTTCCGTCCCGAGAAGCTGGATGACGAGGTCCCCGTCGCCGACCTGCCCTGTGTCGTCAACGGGGACTCCACGCAGCTCGCGGCGATCGCCTCCGCGCTCTCGGGGCGCTCCTTCGTCCTTCAAGGCCCACCGGGAACGGGCAAGTCGCAGACCATCACCAACCTGATCGCCGCCGCCGTCGCGCGCGGCAAGTCCGTCCTCTTCGTCTCGGAGAAGATGGCCGCGCTGGAGGTCGTGCATCGGCGCCTGAAGGACGTGGGGCTGGACGACTTCTGCCTCGAGCTGCACAGCCACAAGAGCAACAAGAAGGAAGTGCTCGAATCCTTCGGTCGCGCCCAGGACCGGATGCGTGGCATCCACGAACCCCCGTGGGAAGACCGGTCGCGCGAGTTGGGCAAGGCCAGGACCGCGCTCAATGACTACGTGCGCGCGGTTCATCAGCGTTGGCCCTTGGGCCAGAGTTCCTACGACGGAACGAACCGACTGCTGCGCCTGCGTGAAGCCCCGTCCATCGCCCTGCCCCATCCTGCTCCCGAGGCGCTCACCGAGTCCGAACTCCGCGCGGCCCAGGAAGAGGTCGCGGCGCTCGTCAGCCCGCTGCGCAACGTCCGGGCCCTGGGGGCTCACCCCTGGGGTGCCGTGCGCGGCGTCCATTGGACGAATGCCCTGGAGGATCAGCTGCTCCGGCTGCTGGGAGAAGTTCGCACCAGCCTCGACGGCGTGGAGGCGACAGCGACGGGCCTCGCCTCGGCCCTGGGGCTCGAAGCCATTCCGAACACGACCGCGAAGCTCCGCGACCTCGCGGAGTTGGGGCTCGTGCTGTCCACAGGTCCCCTTCCTCCCGCGGCCCAACAGGACGACGGGTGGGCGCTCACCGCGCAGCGCATCCGCGAGCAGGCCGGGTGCCTGCGCGAACAGTCCTCTCGCGAGGCGGACGTCGCGTCCCGCTGGAGTCCGAGTCTCTTCTCGTTGGATCTCACCCCGCTCCAGGCCCGCTTCGAGAAGTGGGCCGGCGCCTTCGTGCTCTTCGCGTTCCTCTTCCTGTGGAGCGCGCGACGCCTGCTGACGCCTCACGTCACCCGCGCACTGCCCGGCAACCGCGACATCGCCCGAGACCTCACCACGGCGCGACAGATCGTCGCGGGCCGCCAGCGCATCGAGACGCAAGGACGGGCGCTCGAAGAGCCCCTGCGCGTCCTCACGCCCGCCGAGCAGACCCAGCCCGACGCACTGGAGAGCCTCACCCAGCGCGCCTCCCAGGCTCGCGCGCTGAAGGAAACGCTGGGCGTCGCGCGATTGCAGCTCCCGGGAACTGCGCCGGCCCGTGACGCGCTGCGGACGCAAGCCAGCGCGATGCAGAGTGCACTCGAGCGGCTCGCCCGCGCCGAGGCGGCCCTGGCCGAGACCGTGAAGGCGCATCCCTGGGAACAGCCGACCTCCGCGCAGCACCGCGCGTCCCTGCGGAGCCAGGTCGACGCCTGGCGGGTCCACCTGCGCGCGCTCAAGCCGTGGTGTCAGTACCAGGCCCAGGCCGACCGGATCCGTGCCCTCGGCTTTGGTGCCTTCATCGACGCGGTCGAGCAAGAGAACGTCGCGCCCGACGCGCTGAGCGCCGCCTTTGAGCGGGCCGTGCTGACCACCTGGTCGCGCGCCCTCCGCGACAGCGAGCCATCACTCCGGGACTTCGACGCGGACGCCCACACGGGGCGCATCGAGCGCTTCCGCCAGCTCGACCTCGCGCACGTGAGCCTCTCCCGACAGCGCGTCCTGCATCAGCTCGAACAGCGACTGCCCGTGGGCCTCGGCGCGAGCGCGGAGAGCTCCGAGCCGGGAATCCTCGCCCGAGAGCTGCGCAAGAAGCGGGGACAGATGGCGCTGCGCAAGCTGCTCGCCTCCATCCCCAACCTCGCGCGCCGACTCAAGCCGTGCTTCCTCATGAGTCCGCTGTCCATCGCGCAGTACCTGCCCGCCGACGGGCAGCGGTTCGATCTGCTTGTCTTTGACGAGGCCTCGCAGATCGGCACCCATGACGCCATCGGCGCGATCGCCCGAGCCAACCAGGTCATCGTCGTGGGTGACTCCAAGCAGCTCCCGCCCACGAGCTTCTTCAGCCGCGGCGACGACGCGGAGGCCACGCCCGACGAGAACGACGTCGTCGAGCTGGAGAGCATTCTCGAAGAGGCGCTCGCCAAGCAGTTCCCCCAGCAGATGCTGGGCTGGCACTACCGCAGCCGCCACGACAGCCTCATCGACTTCAGCAACCGGCAGTACTACGAGGGCCGCCTCCAGGTCTTCCCGGCGGCGCGTGCGCGCGTGGCGGACCTGGGCGTGAAGTGGCACCCCGTCCCGGACGGCGTCTATCAATCCAAGACCTCCGGCAAGACAGCGGCCATCAATCCCCGCGAGGCCGAGGTCCTCGTCGCGGAGCTGGTGAAGGCGCTCCGCAAGCACACGCCCCAGGAGCGCACGTTCGGCGTCGTCACCTTCAGCATGGTGCAGCAGCAGGTCATCCTGGATCTGCTCGACGCCGAGCGCGCGAAGCACCCGGAGCTCGAGGCGCACTTCACGTCCTCCGAGCCCGTCTTCGTCAAGAACCTGGAGAACGTCCAGGGCGACGAGCGCGACGAGATCTTCTTCAGCATCTGCTACGCCAAGGACACCGAAGGGAAGCTGCGGATGAACTTCGGCCCCTTGAGTCGCGCGGGCGGCGAGCGGCGACTCAACGTGGCGGTGACACGTGCCCGCTGTGCCCTGCGCATCTTCTCCACCCTGACGCATGAGCAGATCGACTTGTCGCGCACGACCTCGGTGGGCGCTCGCCATCTGCGCGAGTTCCTGCGTCGCGCCGCGGAGTCCGCCGCCCCGTCGAGCGCGAGCACACGAGAGCCCGAGGACGCGCTCCCGCAGGACGTGGCGATGGCGTTGCGCGCGCGGGGCTACACGGTCCACGCGGACGTGGGCACGGGCGGCTATCGGGTGGACCTCGCCGTGGAGCATCCTTCGCGGCCTGGGGAGTACGTGCTCGGCATCGAGTGCGATGGTCCCCACTATCGCGCGGCGTCGAGTGCCCGAGACCGTGAGCGGCTGCGGCCCGAGGTCCTGCAAGGGCTGGGGTGGCGCCTGGTTCGCGTCTGGTCGCTCGCCTGGGAGGAGGACCGTGAGGGGCAGCTCCAGCGCCTCGCGGCGGCGGTGAAGGACGCGGTGGAAGGTGCGCCACCGGCTTCGCTGGCGCCCCCGGTCGAAGACACGCCCGCCGAGGTGGACACCCTGAGCGCACCGCCGGCGGACGGGCCCGTGGCCGCAGCCACGATGCGCAGCGCGGCGGTGCAGTCCTACGTCCCCGCGACGCTCCCGGCCGTGAAGGAGGGCACGGACTTCTTCGCGCCCACGTCGGCCTCGCGCCTGCGTGAGCAACTCCAGTCCGTGCTCGAACAGGAGGGCCCCATCCACGAGGAGCTGCTCGCGCGACGCATCCAGGAGGCGTGGGGCTTGGGCAAGCTGACGCCACGGGTCCGCAAGCGGATGGAGGAGCAGCTCGCGCAGCTGATTCAGCGCGGCGCCATCCTGGCGCAGGGCGAGTTCCTCTGGCCGGAGTCTCGGAAGCCCGCGCAGTTCACGGGCTTCCGAGGCGCGCATGACGACCGGGATGTCAGCCAGATTCCTCCCGAGGAGCTGGCCAACGCCGCCGCCGCCGTGCTCGCGCATGCGCTCTCGCTGGAGCGCGATGAGTTGCTGCGCGAGACGGGGCGGCACTTCGGAGTGAGCCGGCTGACGCGCACCGTGGTGCCCGTGCTCGAAGCCGGCCTGGAGCTGCTCACCCGCGAGGGGCGGTGCACCCTCGCGGGCGAGCGGGTCATCTGGCGGGAGTAGGCGCCGGGCTCAGCGCGCGGCGTCCTGCTTCAACCCATACGTCTTGCCGCCGAACGCGAGCGTGAAGTTGGCGGGGCTGGAGACGGGGAGCTGGTAGGAGAGCTTCACCGTCACGCTGCTTCCGCTGGGGAGGGTCTGCCACGTCGGCAGCGTGAGCTGCACCCGGTGGAAGTCCCCCTTGAGGCCGCCCACGTTCGAGCCGCTGTGGTCGCTGCGAATCACGCTCAGCGTCCAACCGGACTGCTGCGACATGGTCGCGGGCGCGGACGTGGCGTAGTCAAACTGAAGCAGCGCGCCTCCGGGGATGGTCTGCCCGGAGTTGTTGGTGAGCTTCATCGCGGGGTTGATGGGGTAGTTCGCATCACCGACGGCGAAGTCTCCTACCTCCACGGCCACGTCGAGCACGTCCGTGGGCATCCCCTGGTTCGCGCGCAGGTTGCGGTACGGCGAGGCGGTCTTGAACTTGTCGTAGATGAGGTTCGTCAGCGTCGAGCCCATGAAGTACTCGCCCTGGCCGTTGTTGCGGGTGGCATCGAAGGCGTAGTCCCCCGCCAGCTCCCAGAACATGATGCCGCCGATGCCCCGGTCCACCACGTACTGGGCCTTCACCGCGATGGACTCCTCGTCCTCGGTGGAGAGGAAGACCTTCTTCGTCGCGTTCCACAGCCACGGCGCGACCATGGAGGCGCTGTAGCTGCGGACATAGGTGCCCGTGAGCTTGTCCGTGGGGTCGTTCACCGGATCCAACCCATACGCCGTCACGTAGGTGCCCTGGAGCCCCGCCTGGAGGTTCTTCGCGTGCCACATCGGGTTGCTGCCCGAGCCCACCTCGGCCCCCAGCGAGTTCTTGTCGTGCCAGAGGTTGTCGATGCCAATGGCCCCGTTGCCACACGGCACCGTCGAGCCCACGTTCGGCCCCGTGCCCGGCGGGCACTTCGTCTGGTCTCCCAGCGGCGCCGTGCCCCACAGGCCGTTCGTGCCATTGCTCACGTTCTGCCAGCCACGGGTGTAGTACGGCACGCCCAGGTTGATGCGCCCCGCTTGCAGCGCGCCTCGGAAGTAGTGATAGGCCCAGTCCGTGTTCAGGTACCCGATGCCGCCGTAGGTCCCATACACGTTCCAGTTGAGCAGCTCGCCATCCTTGCCGTCGTCGAACAGCGGCGCGTTCGGCCCCACGAACTGGTTCCAGGCACCGTGCAGGTCGTACGTCATCAGGTTGGCGTAATCCAGATACTGGGTGACCTGATACGTCTCCGTCCCTCGCAGGATCCAGCCCGAGGCCGTGGTGGCCGCCGTCAGCAGGTAGTACTTGCCGTCCGCCGCGCTCGCCGCGTCGAGCTTCTCGCGCAGCGTCTTCATCAGCGCGACATATCCCTTCATGAGTCCCGAGCGCCGAGGCGTGGCGATGGAGAAGTCATCCGGGTTGCCCGCGTTGGGCATGGACGTGGCGTACTCGAAGTCGATGTCCGCGCCGTCAAACCCATACGTGCGCAGGAACGCGACGACCGAGTCCGCGAACGTGTTGATGGCCGCCTGGTTCACCGTGTTGCTGCTCGTCGTCGTCAGCGTATAGAAGCCGCCGCTCGCCACGCGGTTGCCATTGTCATCCAGGTAGCCACCCGACTCCGCCCAGCCCCCAATGGACACCAGCGTCTTCACCGCCGGGTACTGCTTCTTGAACTTGTTGAGCAGGTTGAAGTGCCCCTTGTAGGGGAAGGCGGGATCCATCTCCGCGCCGGCCACGCCGGGCCACTCCTGCCCCGTGGCGGGGTTGTTCGGCGTGTTCGCTCCCACGGAGACCTTGTTCTGGCCATCCACGTGCGCGAACGCGTAGTTGATGTGAGTCACCTTGTTCCAGGGAATCTTCGGCACCAGATAGGACGGGGCGCCGTTCTTGCCGTCTCGCCAGCTCGTGAAGTACCCGATGATGCGGCGCGGGTGGTCCGCCCCCATCTTCTCGCGGCCCGCCGAGTCGTAGACGAGGCAGTACGGCACCGTCACGCCCGGCGTCGAGTACAGGCCATCCGGACGGCAGCCCACCGGCTCGCTTCCGCCGTTGGTGGTCGTCACGGGGAGCGCGGTGCTCGCCGCGGAGACGTTGCCCGCCGCGTCGCGCGCCTTGACAGTGAATGAGTAGGCCGTGTTCGCGGTCAGGCCCGAAACGATCGCCGAGGGGTCCGTGACGGACACGGCCAGGGTGCTGCCCTGGTACACGTCGTAGCCCGTCACGCCCTTGTTGTCCGTCGACGCGGTCCACGCCAGCGCGACGCTGGTCGGGCCCACGCTGGTGGTGCGCAGGCCGGCCGGCACGGAGGGAGGAACCGTGTCCACCTCACCGCCGGTGCCGCACGCGCCCACCAGCTTGTACCAGCCGCTCGCCGTTCCGTAGACCGGGTCCGCGGTCCAGATGGCGACGAGGGCCTCATAGAGATTGTTCTGATACACGACGCGGTCGCCGGCCTTGTAGATGGTGCTGGCGTTCCACGCGGGGACGCCGGTGCAGTCCACCGCCAGCGCCGCGCGGCTTCCCTCCAGCGACGAGGGCGACGCATCGGCGGCGTCCGAAGACAGACACGCGGTCGTGCTCGAGAGCAGCAGCATCCCCGCCAGGGACGCGCTCCTCCAAGAAAGGCAATGCATTGCATTCTCCTCGGGACACGCGGCGCGCCAGGACAGCGCACCGGGTTTCAGGACCAGGGGCCCTGTCTCAAAGAGGAAGGCACCCGCGAGTTCGGGTCACCACCCGTCCGCCGGCGCGCCTCCGCGTTCGGCAGCCGATGCACGCCGCCTGGCACACCCTCTCGCGCCACCAGCGCGCGCAGGTGCGCTCGCCCGAGCCGCAGCCGGCTGCGCACCGTCTCGAACGGAACGCAGAGCACGCCCGCCAGCTCCGGCACGCTCATGCCATGCACGTGATGCATGACCAGCACGCGGCGCTGCTCACCCGGAAGCCGCTCCAGCAGCGCATCCACGCGCTGACGCCAGAGACAGTCCTCGCGGGTGTCGTCGAGGCTCGGCGCGGCCACCTCGGCCAGCGCCTCCTCGTCGAGGCGCGAGCGCTCCAGCCGCGCGCGACGGGAGGCCGCGAAGCTCACGCGCCGCACCACCTGGTCCGCCCAGGCGACGAGCGCCCCATCGCCTCGGTAGCTGGGCAACCCTCGGTAGATGGCGACGAGGGCCTCTTGCGTGACGTCGTCCACCTCGGTGTCTCGCCGGAGCAGCCCGCGCACCCGCGTGCGGACTCGCGGCAACAGCTCCGTGAGGAGCGCTCCCACCGAGTCACGCGACCACGCATGCGGGGCCATCAAAGGGAAGCCCTGCCCCACGCCCCGCCCGCCTCCGTCCCTGCGTCTGACGCTCGCCATGTGTTCTCCCATCGCGTGCGCTGGAAAGGTCGGGCACGGGGCCGCCCGGCCCATCGGGCGCACCCGATGGGCTGGCTCGCGGCACGTCAACGCGGCACCCGCGCCCCGTGCTCCTCCGGACCCGGAGCAGCACGGGTGCCGCGGTGCCTCAGTTCAGCTCGACCACGCGGCTGGTACGGCCATCCTCGGCGCGCGCCCGCAGCAGCACCCGGCCCGCGACCCGGACCGGCTGCGCGTAGGGCAGCCAACGCTTGCCACCATCGAGCGAGTACTCGAGGCCCAGTCCGGGGAAGCGCACGTTGGCGAAGAGCTGACCGCCGCGACGCTCGGCCCCCGGCAAGGGGATGCGGTAGTTGACGCCCACCCCGTCCGGCAGCTCCCCGCGCACGTCCACGGGACGATAGGCCCCGAGCCGCGGCAGCACGTACTGGCCCAGGCTGTTGGCGAAGCGCGCCCACAGCGCGGGCATCTCGGAGACGGGCGGCAGGTCCGGGTTCCACGCGCGCTCGGCCACGCCCAGCAGCTTGGGGAACGCGAGGTACTCCATCACCTCGGGCGTCTTCACGTTCTCGCCAAAGAGCAGGCCGTGCATGCCCAGGATGTTGCGGCGGCCCTCGGCGGTGAGGTGCTCCTTCGCGTCCCAGGACTCGGGCGGAATGGGGTTGCCCATCCGGTCATGCGTCCCGTTCACGTAGACATCGAACGGGCGGTACTCGAAGGTCTTCTTCTCGTCGACGAAGTTGGCCCAGTAGTAGCCGGGCTCGTCGGGGTCCTTGTTGTACGCGAGGTCCATGTACAGGTTCGTCGCGTGCGACAGGATGACCCGGTAGCCCTGGTTGGCGTACCGGTAGGCATCATCCTCGCGGCCCCAACCCCAGACATTGCTCCACGGCATGGGGATGAAGCCCGGCAGCGCCAGCCCGTGGTGGATGATGTCGTCCCAGCCCGTCACCGCGGCGCCCGATTGGGCAATGAGGCCACCCCACCGCGAGAAGAACAGGTTGAAGCGCTCCAGGTCGCTCAGGCCCTGCGTCTCCGGATTGCCCTGGCACGCGGGAGAGCCCGCCCACCACACGTTCGCCGCCAGCGAGGGCAGCTCATCGCCGCCCGCGTGGATGGCCACCAGCCGGGCCGCGGGCACCGCGTCGTAGCGGGCCTTCAGCTCGCGCACCACCTTGCCCAGGAAGGCATACGTGGAAGACAGACACGGGTTGACGAAGTTGTCCGTATAGCCTTGCACGCTGGTGTGGCGGGACGCGTCGTTGGGGTCCACCAGGCGATACTCCTGGGCCCGCGTGGGGTCCGAGTCCCGATACTGGCGATAGCGATACTCCATGGCCTTCACCGCGGCCCGCGCGTGGCCCGGCATGTCGATCTCCGGGATGATGTCGATGTGGCGCTCGGCCGCGTAGGCGAGCAGCTCCTCGAACTCCTTCGTCGTGTAATAGCCGCTGCCCCGGCCCACGAAGTTGAGCGTCGCGGTCTCGAAGCCCTGGTAGCTCGGGGCCGCGCCCCCATTGGCCTCGGTGGGGGAGCTGGCCTTGAAGGCGACGCGATCGCCAGACCCCAGGTCGCTGCCACTACCCAGGCCGATCTGCAGCATCTCCGCCTCTTGCAGATCATGGCCGCGCCGCGAGCCGTACGTCGTCAGCTCGGGGATGCCGGGCACCTCGATGCGCCAGCCCTCGTCATCCGCCAGCCGCAGGTGCAAGGCATTGAGCTTGTAGTGGGCCATCACGTCGAGCAGCTTCTTCACCGTCTCCTTCGACTGGAAGTGCCGCGCCACATCCAGGCTCATGCCGCGGTACGCGAAGCCCGGCGCGTCGACAATGCGCACGCGGGGGAGCGCCACGGACGCAGGCCGCGCCTCGCGCTTCACCGAGGCGGTGTAGGCCGCCACGGGGACGAGCTGGCGCAGCGTCTGGATGCCATGGAACACACCCGTGGCATCCGAGCCCACCAGGGACACGGCCGAGTCCGTGACCTCCAGGGTGTAGCCCTCCGCGTCTCGGGCGCCGTCGCCATCGACATCCAGCGTGGCGTCCACGCGCAGCTCGATCCGCTCCGAGCCCGCATTCGCCTCGCGCACACTCACCGGCGCGGCGATGACGTCACCGAGCGCCGCGGCCAGATAGGCGGCCTCGCCGGACAGGCCCGGCGCGTAGCGGATGCCCACCGCGCCCTCCAGCGTCAGCACGCCGTCGCGCGCCTCCACCTGGCGGGGCTGCGGCAGCAAGCGGCCCTTGAGGTCGAGCGCCTGGAACGAGGGGTTCTCCGCATAGCGCAGGCCCGGCGTCTGGACGGGGAGCACGTCTCCCTCGAAGCGCGTGGTCTGCTTGGGGTCCGCCGCGTCCAGCCGCACGGTGGCGGGGACCGCGATGGACACCGCGTCCTGGAGGGCGCCCCCCTCGAAGACGACGCGGAAGCCGGCGGGCGCGTCCGTCTTCAGGATGGCCCAGTCGGAGGCGAGCACGGACAGCGTGCGCCGCTCCCCTGGCCGCAGGGGCGTGAAGTTCGCCAGGGGCTCCAACACGTAGGCGTCGCCGCTCTGCGCCTGCCCCGCCTTGGAGATGCGGATGCCCTGCGCCGCGAGCGCCTGGATGCCCGTCGCATCCCCCTCGCCTTCATCGAGGACGCGGCGCACGAAGCTGAAGTAGAGCTTCCATCCGGTGGCCCCCAGCTCGCGCGTGCCGCGATTCTCCAGGGTGAACTCGGAGCGGAAGAACTTCCAGCTCCCCACCGAGTTGTCCACCGGCTGCCACTCGACGGCCAGCTCCGTCGGGCGACGGCAGGCCGAGGCCAGCAACGTCACGACTGCGAGGCACAGCACGAGCCGCTTCATCGGTTCTCCCTTCGCCACGTCGCCGTGGCCATGGAAACGAATGGGTTGGAGACAGCCAGGGACTCAGAGCCACCACTCGACGCGCGCGCCCAGGTAGTGACCGACCTTCGAGCCGCCCACCGTCTGGAGGTACGGCGAGATGACGCGATCCACCGCGGCCTGGTTGTAGAGCGCGAGCGTGTAGAACAGCCGCAGGTGCGGGCGGGCCCACACGTCACGCTTCCCGGTGGGCACCAGCGTGGGGACGATGGACAGCTTCATCGCCGTGCCGAACTTCTGGTGGCCCTCGCGCAACCCCTGGAAGCTCGCCTCGTTGACCAGGTGGAACTGATCATGGAGGTACAGGGTGCTCTGCGCGCCGACCGCGTACTCGACGTACCGGTCAGAGACCGCGCCGCTCGCGCCACGCCCCGCGTGGAGGATGCCGTAGCCATTGAGGCTGAGCAGCGGGTTCACGTTGACGAGGAAGTGATCGACCGCTTCCACGCCATAGGCTCCCGAGTACTTGCCGCTCTCGGAGGGCAGGCCATAGGTGTTCCAGGTCGGCGTACCGCCCAGGCTGCCATTCGCGATGCGGCTGCCGAAGCGCACGGACGCGTCGTTGAAGCTGCCATTGCCCAGGTCCAGGTGGCCCTTCACGCCGGCCACCACGCCCACGTCCTTCGGGAGGGTCCGCTGCTCATCGCCCAGGCG
The DNA here is from genome assembly GCA_016458225.1 of Myxococcaceae bacterium JPH2. Classification (NCBI taxonomy): domain Bacteria; kingdom Pseudomonadati; phylum Myxococcota; class Myxococcia; order Myxococcales; family Myxococcaceae; species Myxococcaceae bacterium JPH2. The sequence continues at coordinate 43,415 of JAEMGR010000041.1, forward strand.
GGTGACGGCCTGGGGCAGCGAGTGCACCTCGGCCAGCAGGTGCACGGAGTGCTTGTTGGGGAAGGCTTGCGTGTACTGCGCCACCAGCACCGTGCGCTGGCGCCGCTGATCCGGCTTGCCGTCGCCATCCGTGTCGATGGCGTACTCCGCGAGGGTCGCGGAGGTCTGGAGCAGCACCGCCACGTCCAGCGGGCCGTACTGCATGCCCAGGCCCTGCGCGGACAGGTTGTTGAAGTACCAGTAGTCAGACAGGTACACGTTCGTGCCGCGATAGAAGCGCACGCCGCCCCAGAACTTCAGGCCCGGCAGCAGGATGTTCCCCGCCGCGACGTAGGCCTCGCCCAGCTCGAGCGCCAGCGTCGAGCTGAAGCGGTTGCTGGTGAGGCCAATGAACAGGCCGTTGTCCGCCCACATCGCCGGCGTCAGCACCGCGTACGCATAGGGCGCGTCCGGGCTGCTCTCCGCTTGCTTCAGCAGGTGCAGCTTGAGGGAGGGCTCCAGATAGTCACCCTCCTCCAGCCGACCGCCCACGGAGCGGCCCGTGAGGTTGAAGGTCTTTCCCTGGATGAACTCGCCGCTGGTGGGCGCCCAGCCCACGCCGACGCGGCCGTACATGGAGAACTCCAGCCGGTCCGCCAGGGATTGCGCGCTCGCGGACGACGCCAGCAAGAGACTCAGCGCGGCCACGAGCAGGCGCGCCGGACGGGACTGGAACAGGGGAACTGCGGGGCCACCGGGAATCATGTGTGAACCTCCGGGCAAGGCACGGCCAGCCCCTCCTCTTCGGAGGGGTTGAATCAGTGAGGGAGACTGCGACTGGAAGGGGTGTCGGCTAGAGCATGGCGCGCAGCTCGTCCGCGACGCGGTCCGCGGTGGGGCCGAGGATGACCTGCACGCTGCCACTGGCGGGCTTCACCACGCCGCGCGTCCCGAGCCCCTGGAGCTTCGCGTCGTTGACGAGCTGCTCATCGGCCACGCTCAACCGCAGCCGCGTGGTGCAGCTCTCCACGACGCGCACGTTGCCAGCGCCGCCCAGCGCATCGAGCATGGCGCGCGCGAGGATGCGGTGCTCGCCGCCCGAGGCCCCCTGGGCCTGGAGCACGCGCTGCACCTCGCCTGCAATGACATCCGCCTCGGGCCCGATGATGACCTGCACGCTGCCCGCCGCCGGGCGCAGCACCCCGCGCACGCCCAGCTGCTTCAGCGCGACCTCATCCACCCGCGCGCCGTCCTGGACCTGAAGCCGAAGCCGCGTGGTGCAGGCGTCGACCTCCTTCACGTTGAGCGCACCGCCGAGGGCTCGCAGGTAGGCCTCGCCGCGCGCCAGCACGGGCACCGCGTCTCCGATGCCGACAGGCGCGCTCGCGACGACGGCCTGCTCATCCTCGCGGCCCAGCGTCTTGAGGTTGAAGCGCGCGATGACCACGCGGAAGACGCCGTAGTAGACGAGGCCGTAGCCCAGGCCCACCGGCAGCAACCAGAGCGGGTGCGTGGACTTGCCGTAGTTCAGCACGTAGTCGAACAGCCCCGCGGAGAAGCCAAAGCCCAGCTTCACGCCGAGGGCATCCATGATGACGTGCGACAGGCCCGTCATCACCGCGTGCAGCACGTAGAGCAGCGGCGCCAGGAACATGAAGGCGAACTCGACGGGCTCGGTGACACCCGTCAGCGCCGAGGTGAGCGCCATGGACAGCAGCACCCCGCCCACGCGCGCGCGGTTCTTCGAGGGTGCCGCGTGGTACATCGCGAGGCACGCGGCGGGCAGGCCGAACATCATCACCGGGAAGAAGCCCGCCATCATCGCGCCCGCGGACGGGTCTCCCGCGAAGAAGCGCTTCAGGTCGCCCGTCACGCCGTTGTAGTCACCGAGCACGAACCACGCGAGGTTGTTGATGATGTGGTGCAGCCCCGTGACGATGAGCAGGCGGTTGAGGAAGCCGTAGACGAACAGCCCCAGGCTCCCCGCGCTCATCACCGAGCGGCTGAACCCATCCAGCCCCATCTCGACCACGGGCCAGCCGTACCCGAACGCGAGCGCATAGAGAAGACAGACGCTGCCCGTCACGATGGGCACGAAGCGCCGACCACCGAAGAACGCGAGGTACTCGGGCAGCTTCATGTCCTTGAAGCGGTTGTAGAGAAAGCCCGCGCTCAGGCCCGAGAGGAGACCGACGGGCGTGCTGATCTTCGCCGCGAGCCGCGCCTTGTACGTCGAGAGCGCCAGGTCGCGTGCGGCACCCGCCAGGCCCGCCGTCACCTCGGGGGGAATGGTGATGAGCGCCTCCGTCCCCTTGATGACGATGAAGTAGCCCACCGCGCCCGCGAGCCCCGCCGCGCCGTGGTTCTCCCGAGCGAAGCCCACGGCCACGCCCACCGCGAACAACAGCCCGAGGTTGGAGAAGATGGCGTCGCCCGCCGCCGCCAGGAAGGCGATGTCGAGCAGGTCCGGTTGCCCCAAGCGGAGCAACAAGCCCGCGATGGGCAGCACGGCAATGGGCAGCATCAGCGCGCGCCCGAGCTGTTGCACTCCACCAAACGTGTTTCTCACCACGATGTACCTCCGTTGTGGGGCCGGCCGCCTACAGGCCGGGCCAGGTGCTCCTCACCAGCGCGCGTACCGCCTCCGCGCTCTCCAGCGACAAAGCCGCCCGCGCGACCTGCTCGCAGTGCGCGAGCGAGAGCGTGCGGAGGGCCGCCTTCACATCCGGGATGACGGCGGGCGTGGCGGACAACTCCGTCACGCCCAGCCCCACGAGCAGCGGCGCGGCGAGCGGCTCCGAGGCCACGCCGCCACACACCGCCACCGGCCGGCCATGCACGCGCGCGCCCTCCACCGTCTTCGCCACCAGCCGCAGCACTCCGGGGTGCAGTCCATCCAACCGCGACGCCAGCTCCGCGTTGCCGCGGTCCATGGCCAGCACGTACTGCGTGAGGTCATTGGTCCCGATGGAGAGGAAGTCCGCCGCCGCCGCGAGCTGATCTGCGAGCACGGCCGCCGCGGGCACCTCCACCATCGCGCCCAGGGCAATGGGCTCCGCGCGCCCCAGGGCCCCGCGCTCGGCCTCGACCACGGCGCGCACGGCCCGCAGCTCGTCAGCGGACGTCACCATCGGGACGAGGATGCGGCACGCGCCCCGAGGCTGGACGCGCAAGATGGCGCGCACCTGAGCACGCAGCAGCTCCGGTGAGCGCAGGGACACGCGCACGCCGCGCAGGCCGAGCACGGGGTTCTCCTCCCGAGGGAGCGGCAGGTAGGCCAGCGGCTTGTCTCCGCCGACATCCAGCGTGCGGATGACCAGCGGCCGCCCCTGCAGGGCATCGGCGATCTCTTGATAGCGCGCGGTCTGCTCCTCCTCGTCGGGCGCGTGGACCCGCTCCAGGAAGAGGAACTCGGTGCGCAAGAGGCCACAGCCCTCCGCGCCCTTCTCAAAGGCAGACAGGGCATCGGCGGGCCGGCCCAGGTTGGCGAACACCTCGATGCGCACGCCGTCCGCGGTGCGGCACTCCTCGTGCGCGTTCGCGAGCCGCGCGCTGCGACGCTCCGCTCGCGCCGCGAGGCCTCGCGTGGTGACCTCACGCGTGGACTCGGACGGGAAGACGCGCACCTGCCCCGAGTCGCCTTCGAGCACGAGCGGCGCACCGTCCGGAATGCCCAGCGCCGAGGCGCCCATCGCGACCACCGCGGGGATGCCCATCCCCGCGGCCAGGATGGCCACATGCGAGGTGGGCCCGCCGCGCGCCATACACAAACCTGCAACGCGCCGAGGGTCGAGCGCCGCCAGCTCCGAGGGCAGCAGCTCGTCCGCGACGAGGATGGCATCGGGCGGAAGCTCGGCGGGCACTCGCGAGTGCGCACGCCCCATCAACTCCGCGACCACGCGCCGCGCCAGGTCCCGCAGGTCCGAGGCACGCTCAGCCAGACGCGCATCCTCCAACCCCACGAGGGCGGCGGCCTGACGCTCGACGACGGCACGCCAGGCCCACGGGGCGCTGCGACCTTGGGCCACCTCACGGCGCGCGGCCTCGAGCAACTCCGGATCCTCCAGCAGCGCGAGGTGCGCGCCGAAGATGTCTCCGCGCGCTCCAGCCCCTGGCCCCGCCGCGTGCGCGGCCTGAATCTCGGCGCGCACGCGCGCGAGGGCTTCATCGAGGCGCGCCGACTCATGCTCCAGACCCGCGCCTACCTCGGGTACCTCGAAGGTCAGCTCCGTGACACGCACCGCGCGCCCCAGCGCGAGCCCCGGAGACGCGAGCGTGCCGGAGAGGATCCGCTCGCCCTGCGCGGCATCCAGCTCGGGCACGGTCGAGGCAGGCACCGGAACGGGCATCGACACGGCCACGCCGGGCGCGGCCCGAAGGTGAATCGCCTCGCCGAGTCCCGCGGCCACCCACTCCACCAACTCGCGCGCCACCTGCTCCGCGCCCTCGCCTTCCACCTGGAGGGACAAGGTGTCGCCGTGCACCGCGCCCAGCGCCATGAGCGCGGACACGCTCTTGCCGTTGGCCGTACGCCCCTTGCAGGTCAGCACCACACCGCCCAGGTGCTGCCGGGCGCGCAGCGCGAACGCCGCCGCCGGACGCGCATGCAGTCCGTGCGCGAGGAGCAAGCGGACCTCACGCAGCACCCGCGCTTCTGCCTCCGCCTCGCTCGCGCGCGCCGCATCCCCGGTGACGGTGAGCAGCGGCTCACCCGCCTGGACCGAGCGACCCTCCACACAGTCCGACACGGTGTAGCCCTCGGCGTTGACCACCACCATGAGGGTCTGGAGGCTGCGCGCCTTGCGAGCGAGCAGGTCCATGTCGAAGGTGATGAGCAACGCTCCAGCGCGCACCTGCTGCCCGGTCTGGACGTGGCTGGTGAAGCCCTCTCCGCGCAGCATCACGGTGTCGATGCCGATGTGCAGGAGGATCTCCGCACCCGTCGACGCGCGCAGCGTGCACGCGTGACGTGAGGCATGCACGGACATGACGACGCCATCACACGGCGCGCGCAGCTCGGGGGACGTAGGGTCCACGGCCACGCCGTCACCCATCAGTCGCTGGGAGAAGGCCGGATCCGGCACCTCCTCCAAGCGCGCGGCCCACCCCGAGACGGGTGAGACCAACCGCAGACGCGCCGCCGCGACATCCGCGCGGGCCACCGAAGCACGGCTCATCGCTCACCCTCCTGCCGCAGCCACGTCATCGCGCGTCGCAGATTGCCGCCGGCTCGCGCCAACGCCGCGTCCACGCGCCCGTCATCCCATCCGCCCAGCCGCAGCACCGCCCGCTTGACGGTGCCATGTCGCGCGAGGGCCTCCGCGGCACTCGCCCCATCCACGTTCGCCAGTCGAGCCACCATCGCCACGCAGCGCTGACGCAGCTTCGCGTTCTCGGGCCGCACGTCGACCATCAGGTTGTCGAACACGTGCCCCAGGCGCGCCATGACCGCCGACGAGAAGAGGTTGAGCACGACCTTCTGCGCCGTGCCCGCACCGAGTCGCGTCGAGCCCGCGATGACCTCCGCCCCGGTCGAGACCACGAGCGAGTGCGCGGCCGTCCGCCCCAGCGGTGAGTCCGGACGACATGCCACCGCCACCGTGAGCGCATCGCGACCGCGCGCCTCGGACACCACGCCGACCGTGAAGGCACTGTGGCCACTGGCCGAGACGCCCACCACCACGTCCCCCGGCCCCAGTCGCGCCGCGCGCGCCCGCTCCGCGCCAGCAGCCGCGTCATCCTCCGCCGCGGCGTCGAAGCCGTGCGTGAGGTCCAACCCACCCGCGATCAACGTCAGCGTCCGCGCGGTGGGCCAATCGAACGTGGGCCCCAGCTCCAGCGCGTCCAACGCCGCCAGCACTCCGGACGAACCCGCGCCGGCGTACACCAGCCGGCCGTCCGTCTTCGACAGCCGCTCCACCGCCGCATCCACCGCCCCACCCAGCCCCGGCAGCACGGACAGGCACGCCGCCACCGCCCGGGACTGCCCGCTCCACAGCGACTCCAGGACGTCCACCGTCCCCCAGGTATCCAACCCCTGGAAGCGGCAGGCCATCTCCTCCGTGTCCTCCACCATGACCGTGTCCCCCCGTTCAAACTGGTATCAAACTGGACTCAACGACAATACCAGCAAAAAACGCGTTTTCAAGGACCACCACGCAAATCAAACTAGCCACATTGCGTCAACGAACGGCCATTGCACAGAATCTCACAGTTAATTCAGCAAGGTACGCGGGCGACTTCTCAGCACTTTCAGGATTGGCCGAGAGGACCTCTGGTGCTATATTGGTATTCAACTGGTTCGACACCTGGAGTAACGACATGTCGGTGGATCCCCGCAGAGGCGCCCCGTTCGACAAGGGAGCGATCTCGAGCGCGCTTCCCATGCCGCTCTATCTCCAGCTCGCGCGACACCTGCGAGGCCTCATCGTGGGCGGGCATCTGGGCCACCTGGACGCGTTGCCCGGCGAGCGCGAGTTGGTGGAGACCTTCGGCGTGTCACGCGTCACGGTGCGCAAGGCGCTGCGTGAACTCCAGACGGAGGGCCTGCTCCAGCAACGTCAGGGCGCCGGCACGTTCGTCAACCGCGTGCCGTATGTGGAGCAGCGCCTGTCCACGCTGACGAGCTTCTCGGATGACATGGCCTCGCGCGGGTTGTCGGCGGGCTCGGTGTGGCTCCAGCGACTGGTGGCGGTCGCCACGCCGGAAGAGACGCTGTCCTTGGGCTTGAGTCCGGGCGCGACGGTGAGCCGCCTGCATCGACTGCGCACGGCCAATGACACGCCCATGGCGCTGGAGCTGGCCGTGGTGCCCACGCGGTTCCTGCCGGATCCGCGCACGGTGGAGGGCTCGCTGTACGGCGTGCTGCGCGCCCGAGGCCACACGCCGTTCCGTGCGCTCCAACGACTGTCCGCGGTGCAGCTCACCGCCGAGCAGGCCGGACACCTGGGCGTGCGCGAAGGCACGGCGGCCCTGTCCATCGAGCGGCGCACGCTGCTGGAGGACGGCACGCCGCTGGAGCTGGTGCGCTCTCAGTACCGCGGGGACGCCTATGACTTCGTCGTCGAGCTGAACATGACCGGAGGCCCGAGCCCCCAGGAGCCCCACCGATGATCTCCTCTCATCCCCTGCCCGTCATGGCGCGCGAGGCAGCGCAGAGCGCGGAGGTCGCGCGGCTCCAGCTCCTGCACTGCGAGGACGCCTTCGCGGAGCTGGGCGAGCGGCTGAGGCACCATCCGCCGCGCTTCGTCGTCACCTGCGCGCGCGGCAGCTCGGACCACGCGACCGTGTACGGCAAGTACCTCATCGAGACGGTGATGGGTCGCGCCGTCGCCTCGGTGGGCCCCAGCATCGCGTCCATCTACGGCGCGCACGCGCTCGACTTGCGCGACGCGCTCTTCATCGCCGTCTCGCAGTCCGGGCGCAGTCCCGACCTGCTGCGCATGACGGAGGCCGCGCGCGCGGGCGGCGCCTTCGTGGTGGGCTTCGTCAACGACCCAACCGCGCCGCTCACCTCGCGCTGTGACCTCGCGCTGCCGCTGTGCGCGGGACCCGAGCGGAGCGTCGCCGCCACCAAGTCCTATCTGCTCTCGGGCCTCGCCTTCCTTCGACTGGTGGCGCACTGGTCCGGAGATGCGTCGCTGCGCGAGGCAGTGGCCGCGCTCCCCGAGGCGCTGGAGGCCGCGCGCGCGCTCGACTGGTGGCCGGCGCTGAGCGGACTCACGGACGCGCGAAGCCTGTACGTCGTCGGCCGTGGCAGTGGCCTGGGCGCCGCGCTGGAGCTGGCGCTCAAGCTCAAGGAGACCTGCCGCCTGCACGCGGAAGCCTTCAGCTCGGCCGAGGTGCTTCATGGTCCCCTCGGGCTCGTGCGGCCAGGGTTCCCGGTGCTCGCGCTGGGGCAGGACGATGGAACCGCGGAGGGGACGCGCGCGGTGGTGAAGCGCATGCTGGAGCTGGGCGCCGAGGTCCGCTCGGTGCTCCCCGTCCCCGGCGCGACGCCACTGCCGACTGTTTCAGACCTGCCCGCGGTCCTCGCCCCGCTGTGTCAGGTGCAGAGCTTCTACATGGCGGTCCATCGGCTCGCCTCGGCTCGCGGGTTGGATCCCGACGCGCCGGCCCACTTGCGCAAGGTGACGGAGACCGTGTGATGACGCAGGCACTGCTGGGCCCACGCGTGTTCACGGGAGACCGCATGCTCGACGGGCACGCGGTCGTGTTCGAGTCCGGCCGCATCGTCGCGGTGACGCCCGCGCACGCGCTGCCCGAGGGCGTCGCGAAGCACCGACTCCCCGATGACCACCTGCTCGCCCCGGGCTTCATCGACCTCCAGGTCAACGGCGCGGGCGGCGTGCTCTTCAACGACACGCCCACCGTCGATGCCGCGCTCGCCATCGCGGCGGCCATGCGACGCAGCGGCACCACGGGCCTCTTGCCCACGTTCATCACGGACGCGCCCGACCGGACCGCGCGAGCCTGTGCGGCCATCGAAGCGGCCCTCGAGCGCGAGGGCAGCGGCGTCCTCGGCTTGCACCTGGAGGGCCCCTTCATCAGCCCGGAGCGCCCCGGCGTGCATGACACCCGCTACATCCGGGAGCCGGACGAAGCCACGCTCGCCGCCCTCTGCACCCTCGCGCAGCGCCTCACACGACAGGGGGCGCGCCTGCTCATGACCCTGGCCCCCGAGCGCGTGCCGGACGCGGCCATCGCGCGACTGGTCGCGGCGGGGGCGGTGCTGGCCGCTGGACACACCGCCGCCAGCCATGAGCGCACGCGACAGGCGGTCCGCGCGGGCGTGCGCGGCTTCACGCATCTCTTCAACGCCATGCCGCCCCTGGGGAACCGACAGCCTGGACCCGTGCTCGCGGGACTGGATTCGGACGAGGCGTGGTGCAGCGTCATCGCGGACGGCTTTCACGTGCACCCCGCCAACCTCCGCCTGCTGCTCAAGGTGAAGCCGCCCGGCAAGGTCGTGCTCGTGACGGATGCCATGTCTCCCGTGGGCACGGCCGCGACGTCGTTCACGCTGTGCGGTCGCACCATCCTTCGCCGCGACGGCCGGCTCGTGACCGAGGACGGGACGCTGGCGGGCGCGGACATCGACCTCGCGCAAGCGGTGCGCAACGCCGTCGAGTGGCTCGGCGTATCGCTCGACGAGGCGCTGCGCATGGCCTCGCTGTATCCGGCGCGCGCGCTCGGAATGGAGCAGGAGCGCGGGCGCATCGCGGCGGGACATCGCGCGGACCTCACGCTGCTGCGCGCGGATCTCACCATCGCGGCCACGTGGGTGGCGGGAAGAGAACATCGCCCGGAGGACCTCGCGGTCGCGACGGATTGACCCGGATTAATGCGGGCGCACCTCTCCAGGGATGCGAGCCCGGGAAGCGATCGCCGCTCGGCGATCCGCGCTCCGGCGCTCATCCACCGCAGCGAGGAGAGCAAGCATGCGTCGCAGCAAGTGGTTCATCGGATTGATGGTGTCGGCCCTGTCCGTGACGGGCTGTGGCCAGAGCGGCTTCACGACCCACGACGAGGGCGCGGGCAGCGTGATGCGCGCCCCGCTCGTCGCGGAGTGGGCGGTGGGTGTCGCGTACACGACGGGGACGCAGGTCACCTACGGCGGACGGCTGTATCAGTGCCGCCAGCCGCACACGTCGCAGGCGGACTGGACGCCTCCCGCGGTGGCCTCCCTCTGGCTGGACCTGGGGCCGGCGGGCGGTGGTGACACCACGGCCCCCACCGTCACGCTGAGCGCCAGCGCCACGAGCATCACCGCCGCGGGCTCACTCACCCTCACCGCCACCGCCACGGACAACGTCGGCGTGGACAAAGTGGAGCTGCTGGAGAACGGCGTCGTGGTGGCGACGAGCACCAGCTACACACGCGCGTTCTCGGGCTCGGCGCAGAACGGCACGTACACCTACGTGGTGAAGGCCTATGACAAGGCCGGCAACGTGGGCTCGCAGTCCGTCTCCGTCAGCGTCGCCATCCCGGGCACGGGCGACACGATTCCGCCCACCGCCACGCTCAGCGCGAGCGCCACGAGCATCACCGCGCCGGGCTCACTCACCCTCACCGCCACCGCCACGGACAACGTCGGCGTGGACAGGGTGGAGCTGCTGGAGAACGGCGTCGTGGTGGCGACGAGCACCAGCTACACACGCGCGTTCTCGGGCTCGGCGCAGAACGGCACGTACACCTACGTGGTGAAGGCCTATGACAAGGCCGGCAACGTGGGCTCGCAGTCCGTCTCCGTCAGCGTCGCCATCCCGGGCACGGGCGACACGATTCCGCCCACCGCCACGCTCAGCGCGAGCGCCACGAGCATCACCGCGCCGGGCTCACTCACCCTCACCGCCACCGCCACGGACAACGTCGGCGTGGACAAAGTGGAGCTGCTGGAGAACGGCGTCGTGGTGGCGACGAGCACCAGCTACACACGCGCGTTCTCGGGCTCGGCGCAGAACGGCACGTACACCTACGTGGTGAAGGCCTATGACAAGGCCGGCAACGTGGGCTCGCAGTCCGTCTCCGTCAGCGTCGCCATCCCGGGCACGGGCGACACGATTCCGCCCACCGCCACGCTCAGCGCGAGCGCCACGAGCATCACCGCGCCGGGCTCACTCACCCTCACCGCCACCGCCACGGACAACGTCGGCGTGGACAGGGTGGAGCTGCTGGAGAACGGCGTCGTGGTGGCGACGAGCACCAGCTACACGCGCGCGTTCTCCGGCGCGGCGCAGAACGGCACGTACACCTACGTGGTGAAGGCCTACGACAAGGCCGGCAACGTGGGCTCGCAGTCCGTCTCCGTCAGCGTCGCCATCCCTGGGGGAGATCCGACGGGCAAGCGCATCGTCGCGTACTTCACCGCCTGGGGCATCTACGGCCGCAACTACCAGGTCAGCAACGTGCCGGCGGCGAAGGTGACGCACATCAACTACGCGTTCTCCAACATCTCCGCGGACGGCAAGTGCGTCCTCGGGGATTCCTACGCGGACATCGACAAGGCAGGCGGGTGGCCGGGCGAGTGGGACGCGGGCCAGCTGCGCGGCAACTTCCGCGCGTTCAAGGAGCTGAAGAAGAAGCAGACGCAGCTCAAGTTCATCATCTCCATCGGCGGGTGGACCTGGTCCAAGTACTTCTCACAGGTGGCGGCGTCGGCGGCGTCTCGCGCGTCGTTCGTGAAGTCCTGCGTCGACCTCTTCATCAAGGGCCAGTTCCCGGGCGTGGACCCGGCGAACGGCGCGGGCGTCTTCGACGGCATCGACATCGACTGGGAGTACCCCGTGGGCGGCGGGTTGGCGGGCAACACCAACAGCCCGGCGGACAAGCAGAACTACACGCTGCTGATGTCGGAGTTCCGCAGCCAGCTCAACGCGGTGACGGCGCAGACGGGCAGGCCCTACCTGCTCACCATCGCCACGGGCGCGTCACCGGACCTCCTCATGAACAAGCAGGAGACGAAGGCGCTGTCCGACGTGCTCGATTGGATCAACGTGATGAGCTACGACTACCACGGGGCCTTCGAGAGCACGGTGAACTTCCACTCGCCGCTCTACCGCGTGACGGGCGACCCCATGGCGAGCACCGGCTTCTACACGGACGCCACGGTGGCGAAGATGCTCGAGCTGGGCGTCTCGCCCTCGAAGATCGTCCTGGGCATCCCCTTCTATGGCCGCGGCTGGGGCAACGTGCCCAACGTCAACAACGGCCTGTTCCAGACGGGCACGCCCACCAAGGGCACCTGGGATGATGGCCAGTCCGGGCTCACGGGCGTGTTCGACTACAAGGACCTCAAGGCCAACTACGAGCGCGCCGGCTCCGGCTACACCAAGTACACCCATCCGGAGAGCAAGCAGGCCTACGTCTTCAATCCGTCCGCGAAGATCTGGATCTCCTATGACGACGCCCAGACGCTCAACGCCAAGGCCGACTACATCCTCGGCAAGGGCCTGGGTGGCGCCATGTTCTGGGAGCTGAGCGGCGACGACGGCTCGCTGGTGGATGTGCTGTACCAGCGCCTGCACTGAGTCATCGAACCTCGCGGCGCCGGCAGTCTTCAGGGCTGCCGGCGCCCACTCGAGGCTCAGCCCGCCTTGGCCCGGAGGTCCTCCAACCAGGTGCCAGCGTGCTGGGCCTCTTCCTCGTGCGCGGGCTCGCGCCACGTCTCCTTCAGCGCGTCCGCGTACCAGGTCCGCATCGACGGGAGCGCCAGCAGCCGCGGCGCGTACTCCGCCGCCCGGCCGTCGAGGACCAGCCCGTAGGTCTGCACACGGAACGCGACGGGCGCGAAGAACCCGTCCACCGCCGTGAAGCGCTTGCCCGCGAGGAACGGACCGCCGAACCGGGCCAGACCCTCGTTCCACAGCTCCGACACGCGCGCGATGTCTCGAATGAGCTCCGGGGGCATCTCATGCAGGCGCACGCGAATGCCGCAGTTCATCGTGCAGCGCATGCGCAGCACACCGAAGCCCGAGTGCATCTCCGCGGCGGCGGAGCGCGCCCACGCGCGGGCCCGAGCATCCTCGGGCCACACGCCCGGATGACGCTCGGCCAGATACTCGGCGATGGCCAGCGAGTCCCACACGGCCGTGTCCCCATCCTTGAGCAACGGCACCCGCCCCGACGGGGAGATGGTGCGCATCACGGCGTCCCCTTGCCCGAGCTTGATCAGATGCTCGTTGAAGGGGATGCCCAGCTCCTTCATCAGCCCCCACGGGCGCAGGGACCACGACGAGTAGTTCTTGTTGGCGACGTACAAGTCATACATGCGCTGGTGACTCCCGGCAGAGCCCCGCTTCGGGGCATGGACGGCGCGGCATTATGCGGCAACCGCGCCTCGGGCACGACGCGCGTCTAGCCCGCGCGCCACGCGGTCCACAGGGACACCGCGCCGAAGATGAAGAAGAGCGCGGCGGCCACCCACCGCACCCAGCTCATCTGCACCTTGCCCGCGAGCTTCTCGCCCAGGAACACCGCGAGTCCGTCCGACACCATCATCCCCGCGGTGGTGCCCAGCGTGACTGCCACCGGCATCTGGTAGCGCGCGGCCACGGCCATGGTGGCGAACTGCGTCTTGTCCCCCATCTCCGCGAGGAAGAAGAGCACCACCGTCGTGAGGAAGGGACCGAAGCGCGACGCCTTCTCGCCCTCGTCATCCAGGGTGTCGGGCTTGAGCGTCCAGAGCCCGAAGCCAATGAACAGCGCGCCGAGAATCAGGGCCATGATCCGCGCCGGCACGTGCGAGGACACCCACGCGCCCACGGTGGAGGCCAGCGCGTGATTGGCCACGGTGGCCACGAAGATTCCCGCCAGCACCACCCACGGGCGGCGGAAGCGTGACGCCAGGGAGAACGCGAGCAACTGCGTCTTGTCCCCCATCTCACTGGCGGCGACCAACACGAACGAGCTGACGATTGATTCCAGTACCATCACGACTCCACGGTTGAGTCCTGGCCTGGGTACGTGGGAGCAGTGCGAGCGCACGACGGACCTCGGCCAGGAAGGTGTCTTCCTGTCCGAAGGTCTCGTTCGCCTCGCGTGCTGCGAGGTGGGGGCCCGGGCTGTCACCAGCCAGTGTGTCGAGCGTCCCGACGCCGATGACTCCGGCGTGAACTACTCCCCTTGCGTGAGGGGGCACGTAGCAGTCCCCCTGCCCTCGCGTCAACGCGAAGGGCGCACGCGAGCAGGCCAGCGACGCAGCGGCGGCCCGGCCCTTTTTTTGACGGCGTGCCGGGGTGCCCCCCTAATGCCCGGGTCAGGTCAGTAGCGGCCTGTAGCAATTCCCCCGTGGAGGAAGCCCCGATGCAGGATGGAAGCGCCAACCCGCTGAGCCCCGAAGCTCCGTCTTCGCCGTCCACGGCGGAGTCGGTCGCCGTCCGCGGGCCCGATGCCGACGTCGTCTCCACCCACGTGCTCGTGCCGGAGGAGCAGGTCCAGAAGCTGCGCGAGCTGGCGCGCCGCACGCGCATCCACCAGAGCGAGTACCTGCGTGAGGCCGTGGAGGACCTGCTGTCCAAATATGGACGGATGCCCGAGCGCCCCGAAGGTGAGTCGTGACCACCTCCTCGCCGAGCGCGCCCGCGTCCATCGGCGAGGCGCTGCTGCGCTGGCTCGAACAGGCGCAGTGACTCACTGACCCGCGGTGGCTGGAGATGCATCGGGCGGGGCTCGTAGGATGGGTGGATTCCACCCTGCTTCCGGAGCCCCCCATGCGCACCTCGCGATTCACCGCCATCTGCGCGCTTGCCCTGACGGGCTGCGCCTCGACGGGCGGATTCGACAAGCTCTATCCCGGAATGACGGCCGCGCAGGTCGCCGAGACCATGGGACGTGGGCCCACCCAAGCCGAGCCGTACGCGGATGGCTGGGCCGCCTGGTACTACGGCGAGGATCGCTGCGTGCTCATGCGCGACGACAAGCTCGTCGGCAAGTCCGTCTCCGAGGAGCGGGCCGCCCTGAACACGCCCGTCCTCAGCGTGCGCGACACCGCCCGCGCGCAGTGCTCGCCCCCCGGAGTGGCAGGCAAGCCCGCGCGTCGGCAGGAGATCGACACGCCCTTTGGCACCATCAAGGGCAACATCGATCCCGCGACGCTCAGCAACCGCGCCAAGCGACTGGTGTCTCCCGAGGAGGCGCCCAAGCCCGCCGAGGCCCAGGCGCCCGCCCCCACCCCGTAGCGACTACGCGGCGGACGAAGGCGACGACGAGGCCGGCCCGCCATCGGGCCCCATCTTCCCGGCAATCTCGCGGAAGGACAGGTGGCCCAGCGACATCAGCAGCAGGCCGAAGCCCACCGTCTGCACCGTCTGCGCAAGCCACAGCACGTTGGCGTAGGCCAGCCCGCCCGCATTCACCACCGCGGGCGGCAGGAAGAGGCTCAGGCCCACCAGCGTCGCGGCCTGGAAGGTGCCCAGCATGCCGGGCGCCGCGGGGATCATCAGGCCCACCACCAGCACGCACAGCACCACGTAGGCCTGGAACAGCGACAGGTTGAGCGGCTGGCACATCGCCCCGGCCGCCGCGCCCGAGCAATCAAAGGCGCGCGCCAGCATCATCATGCCCACGCCGTTGATGCCCCAGTACGCCGCCGTGTAGGCGAAGAAGGCGAGGAGCTGCTTCGCGTCCGGGAGCTGGCGCATCGCGCCCACGAACGTGTCCACGATGTCCGCGACCTTGTCGGCCACGCCCGGGGACACACGGCCCACCGTGGCGCGGATCAACCGGACGGTGCGCTCCTGCTGCCACAGCCCGAAGAGCAGGAACAGGAGGCCGCCGCCGAACACGGCGAACATCAGCCACGAGCCCAGCTTCACGTAGCGGACCTCGGCCGTCTCAGCGGGCACGAAGAACAGGAGGATGCGCATGGAGGCCGCGACGAACAGGCCATCCACGATGCGCTCCAGCACCACGGAGGTCATCGCCGCGCTGCGCCGGATGGAGCTGCGCTGGGCGATGAGGAACGGCCGGGCGAACTCACCCAACCGGAACGGGAGGACCAGCAGCATCATGAACCCGATGCCCGAGGCCTCGTTCAACTGGCGGAAGGGGACGCGCTCCATGCCCGACAAGAGCGAGCCCCACCGCAGGGTGCGGCAGATGTGGATGAGCGTCAGGCAGACGAAATAGGGCAGCAGCCACAGGTAGTTCGCCGACTTCAGGCTGGCGAACTGGGCCGCCCAATCAGTCCGGCGAAAGGCCCACCACATGAATGCGACGGTGACCAGCACACTGGCCAACAGCTTGACGGCTCGTTTCACGGCGGGCGGGTATAGCGTCACTCCCCGCCAGACTCCAGCGACTCTCCCGCCAGCAGGCGAGCAGGGTGCTCGCGCATGAGCTGAACGAAGGCCTGCTCCCCTGCCCGGCCTCGCAGCTCGGCCAGTGCCGCCCCCACCCACTCGCGCGCACCCACGGGGCTGTGCAGATCCGTGGCTCCCACCGCGTAGAGCCCCTCGTCCAGGAAGGCCCGCGCCAGCTTGCGCGCCTGGGGACCGTAGCGCCCGGTGAGCGCCCCCACGTCCAGTTGGAGGAGCGCGCCGGCCCGTACCACCTCCGCGGCGCGGCCCTTGCGCTCGAACTCCAGGCAACGCTCCGGGTGGGCGATGACAGGGGTGACGCCACGGGTCCGGATGCGAAAGAGGACGTCCGGCAAGGCGGGCACGGGGGAGGTGTACGGCACCTCCACCAGCACGTGACGCCCGACGCCGAGCATGCGCGCGTGCGGCGTGCCCAGGCCGCGCACGAAGTCCTCGTCGAGGAAGTTCTCCGCGTTCTGCCCCAGGGTGAGGGGGATCCGGGCCGCGCCGAGCGCCTCACGCAGCTCGGTGAGCTTCTGCGCGACGACCTCGGGCGACGCGTACTCGGGCCGCGCGTGGGGGCTGGGCGCCACCGTCGCGAAGCCGAGGTCCACGAGCGCGCGCGCCATCTCCAGCGCGTCGTCCAGCGTTCGCGCGCCGTCGTCCACGCCAGGAATGAGGTGGCAGTGCAGATCGACGAAGCCGCTCACGCGTCCCCGCCCCGCCCGGGGAACCCGTCGGGGGGCAGTTCGTCCTCCCGCTCCTCGGCGTGGCGCTCGGGCATGCGGTACTCCTCGCCGAGCCAGCGGCCCAGGTCCACCGCGCGACAGCGGCGCGAGCAGAAAGGGAACGCGGGGTTCTCCGCGCGAAGAGCGACGGGCTTCTTGCAGATGGGGCAGTTGGGCAGCGACATGGTGAACGGTGTTCTAGATAAGCCTTGACGCTCCGCCGAGCCAGGACGTTTCGTGCCAGGGCGAGGAACTCCAGCGGCTGTCCCCCTGGGAGCCCGGGCCCTCGGGAGGCGTGTTCCCATGAAGGTCGTGCGCATCACGGAGTCGGGCGGCCCCGAGGTCCTCTCCTTCGACGAGCGTCCCCGCCCCGAGCCCGGCCCTGGCGAGCTTCTCGTGCGCGTGCGCGCCAGCGCGCTCAACCGGGCGGATCTCCTGCAGACGCTCGGCGTCTACCCTGCCCCGCCGGACGTGCCCCCGGACGTGCCCGGCCTGGAGTACGCGGGCGAGGTCGAGGCGGTGGGCCCTGGCACTCGCCGCTTCCGGGTCGGCGACCGGGTGATGGGCCTGGTCGGCGGCGGCGCGTGGAGCGAGTCCCTGACGACGCGCGAGCGCGAGGCACTGCCCATGCCCGCGGGGCTCAGCTTCGCGGAGGCCGCGGCCCTGCCCGAGGCGTACCTCACCGCGTATGACGCGCTGGTGCTCCAAGGCTGCCTGCGCGCCGGGGAGACGGTCCTCATCAACGCCGTGGCGAGCGGGGTGGGCTCGGCGGCGGCGCAGCTGTGCCGGGCCTCGGGCGCGCGCGTGGTGGGCACGGGCCGCAGCGCGACGAAGCTGGCGCGGGCCGCCGAGTGGGGCGTCACCCGCACCCTGCTCTGCGAGGACTCGCCCCCGAGGTTCGCCCACGCGGTCCGCGAGGAGACGGAGGGACGCGGCGCGGACCTGTGCCTGGAGCTGGTGGGCGGAGATTACGTCCCGGAGTCGCTCAGCGCCCTGGCGCCTCGGGGACGCCTGCTGCTCGTCGGGCTCGTGGCGGGAAGCACCACCGAGGTGGACCTGGGCATGGTGCTGGGCAAGCGCCTGAACATCATCGGCACCGTGCTGCGCAGCCGCCCGCCCGAAGAAAAGATGGCGCTGGCCCAGAGCGCGGAGCGGCACCTGTTGCCCCTCTTTCGCACGGGGGCCCTCAAGCCCGTGGTGGACGCGGTGCTGCCCATGCGCGACATCCGCACCGCCGCGACACGGCTCGCCACCAACGACTCGGTGGGCAAGCTCGTGGTGGCGTGGGAGTAAGACAGGCGCTCAGCGCGCGCTGCGCTTGCGGGCAGGCTTCGCCCCCAGCAGCCGAGGCGAAGCGCACCGCCGCCACGCCTCGGTCAACAGCGCGCGCAGGAGCGGCCGTCCCACGTGGGCCAGCCGCACGATGACCATGGGATAGTCCTGGTAGTGTGGCGTCACCGCGAACACGTCCGGCTGGTCGCGCAGCAGCGCCTCGCGGTGCTCGAAGTCCACCTTGACGACGATGGAGTCCTCGTCGAGCACCCGCGCGAAGAGCGTGTCGCTGACCCGGAACCCAGGCGTCCCGTAGGACGGGCGCTCCACCGCCTCGGGCAGCGCGAGCGCGAGCGCCCGCACATCCTCCACGGTGAGCCCCCGCCGCCGCGACACCGCTGACTTCGCCGCGCTCACGAGCTCAGCGCCCGGACTCGCGACGCGAGCGTGTGCGTGAAGAGCTTGTAGATGCGCAGCGCCGCCGCATCGTGCGTGTCCAGGTAGTGCTGGAAGCCCGCGCGGGTGATGCGCAGCGCGCGCACCGACGTGCGTGCCCGGACGTGCGCGGACACCGGGCCCTCCTGCACCAGGGAGATCTCCCCCAGGTGCGCCCCGGGCCCCAAGGTGTTCAGGTGCCGAGCCTCCGCCTCGGGCCCGCTGAAGACATCCACGGTGCCCTCCATCAACACGAAGAGCCCCACGCTCGCCGCGCCCTTCTCCAGCAGCACCGCGCCCGGCGCGATGATGACCTGACGCGCCAGCCGGTACAGGTCCTTCATGTCCTCCAGCGACAGGTCGCCGAAGATGGGAATCGCCTTGAGGTAGCGGTAGCCGTTGCCCGCCGGCACGGTCGTCCCCGCGTTGAGCCGCGCGAGCACCGCCTCGGCCTCCGCGTCCATGCCCATGCGCCGCAGGAGCCGCGCCTTCTCCGTCATCAGCGCGGGGTCCGCTCGCGCCACCTCGGAGTTGCTCAGCGCATCCGCCAGCACCGCGAGCGCCCGGTGCGTGAAGCCCTCCGCGTCCAGGAGCTTGCAGATCCGCAGCACGCCCTCGACGAAGCGCGCGTCGTCCGAGCGCACGCCCCCGAGCGCCTCCACCTCCGCGTGCGCCTGGCCCAGCTCCCGGTAGATGGCCGCCGCCTCGAAGGGGCGCCCCAGCCGCACCAGGCACTGCGCCATGGAGTCGCGCACGCCCAGGCCGCGGTACACCTCCAGCGCCCGCTCCAGCGCGCCCGCGCGCTCGAAGGCCGCCGCGGCCCGCTCCACGTCACCGTTGCGAAGGTAGGCCTCCGCCGCCGCCACGTACTGCCCACCCTGCGCGTAGAGGTCCGCGATGGTCGCGTCGTCGCCACTGCCGTCCAACAGGCGGGCCGCACCCGAGAAGTCATGCGCGCGCCGCAGCACATCCACCAGCCGCCGGCGCTCCGTCACCGAGCCCTGCGAGGCCTCACGCAGCAAGCGCTCGCGCTGCGCCGCGCCCAGCTCCTCGTAGAGCTGCACGGCCTTGTCCGCGTCATCGATCGCCACCAGCGACTGCACAGCCTGCAAGGGCCCCTCCACCACCGAGCCGGCCCGGGTGTCCACCGGTGCCAGAACATCCGCCACGCCTGTCATGTCGCTTCCCCCCATCTCCCCGGGGCCATCGAGGGTTGCCCTCGGCACCCCGTCAATTGCGATGAATCCGGAATCGAGTCAAGACGCTATCACTCCGCCCCCACCCCACGCACATCACCCTGGGGTGAGTTCCGGGAGGGGGCGCAGGTGCGCTCCCTCGGGGAGGACGAGCAGGAACTCACGCTCGAGGACCTCGCGATACTCCGCCTCGCTGTGGAGCTGGCGCACCTCCACGGAGGCGCCGCGACGGATCTTCAGCTCGGCGTTGAGCATGGTGCGCCGCACGCCGGGAGTGCAGCGGGCCAGCAGGCGCGACTTCACGAAGTGGGACTCGGGGAACGTGGAGGTGAAGTGGTTGCCTGACTCGATGTCCAGGTCCAGCACAGGCTCGCGCGGATCGAAGACATACATCGCCTTCCACTCGTCCTGGATGAGCAGGTGCAGCTCGTAGCCGGGCACCCACTGCGACTCCACCAGGCGCCAGCGCTCGCCGTGCGCCTCATGCTCGCGGCCTACCTCCAGCGGCATGGGGCTGATGAGCCCGTTGCCACCGAAGCCCACGTCCACGAGCCATTCGCGCCCGCCCAGCTCCACCCGAAGGACCTGATGCGTGCGAGCCCCCGGGCGCTCTCGCCCCCAGATGACGCGTCCAATCGAGCGGTGTACGCGGAAGCCCACCTGGCTCAGCACCGCGTTGAACAGAGTGTTCTGTTCAAAACAGTAGCCGCCACGGCGCGTGCCCACGAGCTTCGCCTCGATGCTCGGCAGATCCACGCGGATGGGCCGCCCCAGGTGGATGTCCAGGTTCTCGAAGGGGAACGTCCCCACATGCGCGCGGTGCAGGGCGTCGAGCGTCTCCAGATCGACGCGCACGGGCCCGACATAGCCCAACCGCTCCAGGTATGCCTCCAACGACATTCGCACTCCACGGACAAGCGGTGGGCATCAGGCCGCGCCGCGCATCAATCCTTCCGCGCGCGCTCCAGTTCTTCAACGAGGAGTTCTGCCACACGACGGACACGCGGAATGTCGAGCGCGGATTTCGCGCAGACCACATATAGGGGGCTGCGCTGATGAGGCCCCAGGTCGATGGGGA
The DNA here is from genome assembly GCA_016458225.1 of Myxococcaceae bacterium JPH2. Taxonomy (NCBI): domain Bacteria; kingdom Pseudomonadati; phylum Myxococcota; class Myxococcia; order Myxococcales; family Myxococcaceae; species Myxococcaceae bacterium JPH2. The sequence continues at coordinate 63,900 of JAEMGR010000041.1, forward strand.
GCGGCACCAGTGAGGTCGTGCGCGCGAAGCGATGGCGCAGGCGCGGCAGCACCATGGCCCCGACTCCCGCCTCCGCCGCCGCGAGCTGGACGAGGAACTGATCCGACGCGAAGACGGGCGTGAACCCGGGAATGATGGCCGCGAGCTGCGGGTTGGGCGTCACCTCGTCGAATGGCGGCGCCCAGGCAATCCACGGCAGGTCCTGGAGTCGAGGCTTGCGCGGCAAGCGCTGCGCGAGCGTGCGTGACACGAAGACGGCGTTCTCCACCTCCACCGTGTGGACCAGGGTGAGGTCCGCCTGCGTGGGCGCGCGCGAGCGCAGCGCCAGGTCCGCCTCGCCACGTCCCAGGTCCAGGTGCGTCACCGACGAGAGCACCTCCACGCGCATCCCGGGATGCTTCTGCAGGAGCTTCCCCGCGAACGGGGCGAGGAAGTCGAAGGCGACGAAGGGCATGGTGGTGATGCGGATGACGCCTCGGGGCTCGCGGTCCGCGGTGTCCGCGGCGCGGCCCACCTCCCCTGCCCACTCAGCCATCCGCCGCGCGGGCCCCAACAAGCGCTCTCCAGCCTCCGTCAGGGCGGCGCCACTGACGCCCCGGCGAAACAGCGCCTCCCCCATCGCGTACTCCAGGGCCGCCAGTCGGCGGCTCACCGTGGGCTGCCCGAGCCGCAGCTTGCGCGCCGCACCGCTCACGCTGCCGGCTTCCGCCACGGCCAGGAAGAGTCGGACGTCATCCCAGGGGATATCCATATTCGGATGGCATCATGCGCGATTCGCTGTTTTCCATCCACCTGCGGATGGGTACCTTGAGGCCACTTCAGGAGACACACCATGCGCATCGCCCTCGCCATCCTCGCCGCCGCGGTCATCGCCGTTGCCCTCTGCGTCCTCATCGGCTTCGCCCCCACCCACCACCCGGTGCGTCCCACGACGAGCCTGGGCGTGGCGCGCTCCTCGCGCGATCTGCGGGCCGTGCTCGACACGCCGGGCCCCGTCGTCCTGGAGACCGTCAACTCGGCGGACTGGGCCGTCACCCGCGACGGCCTCATCAACCTGAAGCACCCCAAGGCCGTGGCCGCGGGGCTCACCGATAGCGACGAGCCCATCCAGATCTTCTTCCACGCGCTGCACCACCCCACGAAGGGCCTCTTCATCGTGGACACGGGCGTAGAGAAGGCCCTGCGTGATCAGCCCGACCACGCGGCCATCCGCGGGCTCGTCTCGTCGGCGATGCACCTGGAGAAGATGAAGTTCCACCAGCCGTTGGGGGACTACCTCGCGGCGCACGCCAACGAGCCGCTCCAGGGCGTGCTCCTCACGCACCTGCATCTGGACCACGTGACGGGCATGGCGGACGTGCCCGCGGGGACGCCCGTCTACACGGGCCCGGGTGAGGCCACGGACCGCAACGTGCTCAACGCCCTGATGGCCCCCAACATCGACCGCGCGCTCGCCGGCAAGGGCGACATCAGCGAGTGGCCCTTCCAGCCGGACGCCGACAATCGCTTCGACGGCGTGGTGGATGTCTTCGGCGACGGCTCGGTGTGGGCCCTCTGGGTGCCGGGCCACACGGCGGGCACCACGGCCTACCTCGTGCGCACGACCGAGGGCCCGGTGCTGCTCACCGGAGATTCGTGCCACACGCGCTGGGGCTGGGACAACGAGGTGGAGCCGGGCTCGTTCACCGCGGACGCGCCGCGCGGCATCGCCAGCCTGGGCCGCCTGCACGCGCTGGTGAAGGAGCACCCCGCCATCAACGTGCGCCTGGGCCACCAGCGCTGAAGCCCCAGAGCCAACGCTCCCCGCGCGACACCCATTGCGCCCCCGAGCGGGGCCTCTATCCTGCGCCGCCATGGCAACCCACTTCGACCCCAGCGCCGCGGCGCAGTCCGACTCCGGCATCTTCGGCCTCCCTCACACGCCTGAAGAGGCCCACGTCGTCGTCATCCCCGTCCCCTTCGAGGCCACCACCAGCTACGGCGGTGGCACGTCGGATGGCCCCTCGGCCGTGCTGGAGGCGAGCCGCCAGGTGGACCTGTTCGACGTGGAGACGGGCCGCCCCTATGAGCGCGGCATCGCCCTGCTCCCCGAGTCCGAGGACCTGCGCGCCTGGAACACCGAGGCCAAGGCGCGCGCCGAGGTCGTCATCGAGGCCGGCGGCATCCACTCCGGTGACGCTGCGCTCGTGGCCGCGGCCAACGACGTCAACGTGCTGTGCGAGAAGATGAACGACGCCGTCTACACCGAGGCGAAGCGCTGGCTGGCCGAGGGCAAGCGCGTGTGCGTGCTGGGCGGAGACCACTCCGTCTCCTACGGCATCATCCGCGCCCACGCGGAGAAGTACCCGGGCATGGGCGTGCTGCACCTGGACGCGCACGCCGACCTGCGCGTGGCGTACGAGGGGTTCACCTGGTCGCACGCGTCCATCATGTACAACGTGGCGCGCAACCTGCCGGGCGTGAAGACGCTGGTCCAGGTGGGCCTGCGCGACATGAGCCAGGAGGAGTTCAAGTACATCGAGGACTCGAAGGGCCGCATCCACGGCTTCTTCGACGCCACCCTCCAGCAGAACCGCTTCGACGGCATGACGTGGAACCAGCAGGTGAAGCAGATGGTGGAGCTGCTCCCCCAGCAGGTCTACCTGTCGTTCGACATCGACGGCTTGGATCCCACGCTGTGCCCGAACACCGGCACGCCCGTTCCGGGCGGTCTGTCCTTCGCGGAGACCGTGGCCATCGTCGCCGGCATCGTCCGCTCGGGCCGGACCATCATCGGCCTGGATCTGGTGGAGGTGGCGCCGGATCCGAACGGCGGTGAGTGGGACGCGAACGTCGGCGCCCGCCTCCTCTACAAGATGATCGGCTGGATGCTGAAGTCCGAGCAGCGCTAGTCACGCACCACACTGGCGCTCGAGTGGAACGCCCTCCACCCGAGCGCCGAGGCGAATCACGGCACTACAGCCTTGGACGGTCCTCGACCACGGGGGCGATGTCCTCGGTGGACGCAGGGGCCAGGGCCCGCGCGTTGACGTCCGGCAGAGTGACGCCCATCCAGGAAGCCAGTCGCGTCATGGCCAGCGTGCGCTCGGCCTCGGGCAGTCGAACAATCTGCGCGGTGAGGTGGTTGGCATTCGGCACCGTGAAGCGGAGCGAGTCGTTGCAAGCCCGCACGTCGAACGGGCCCGCGGACCAGGGATCGCGGTCCCCATAGAGGAACATCATCCGCGTCCCCTCGCGCCGGACCCAGTGCTCCACTCGGAGCATCAAGGCGTGGTCGAACCGCTTCTCCAGCGGGAACGCGAGATACTCAGACGGCACGTCCTCGCGCGGGTACTGCAACAACCCATGCAGGTGCCGCGTGGGGTAGCGGTTCCAGCCCAGCTCCGTGGCGGATTGGTAGTAATAGGCCGCGAAGTAGTCGAGCGAGGAGTCCCCATACGTGGACGCCATGCCAGTGATGTAGTCGAGGAAGGCGAAGACTTGGGTTGCCGTCGCGCCGGGCGCGGGAATCGCATCACACAAGGACGGCGTGCCGTACTGCCAGAAATAGAAAGGCATCTCGACGATGCCAAACTCCAGTGACCGCTCAACGCCCAGCACGCCATAGGTGTCCCCCGTGTCCGCCATGAAGGGGAGCAGCTCCGAGCGACGCGACAAGGCGTCTCGCTGGAAGACGCGCAGCTTCTCGCGGCACGTCTCATCGCCCACCCGCTCGAGGAAGTGGACGAAGCGACCGTCATCCAAGCCATGCGTGTTCGGCGCCACGTAGGCCACGGTGGCGTCCACATCATTCGGATAGTAATAGCGATGGTAGACGGCAGCCATGCCTCCCTTGCTGCCGCCCGTCGTCAGCCAATGGCCAGAATAGACAGGCTTGAAGGCCTGGATGATGCAGTGGTAGTCGCTCGCGGCCTGCCAGATGTCGAGCAGCTTCCAGTCATTGGACGCCGGCCGAGAAGGGCCGAAGAAGCGGTGCTCCAACGAGAGCTGATTGGCCCCGAGCAGCGCGGTGGGCTCGTACTGCGAGGGGCGACTGCTCAAGCTGTACCCGCCCGAATACACCACCACGGGCGCGGTCGTGGAGCGATGCAGCAACGTGGCCCGGAGCTGGAAGTGCTCCCCATTCGGGCGGTGGTGGTCCGCCGGCTGCTCGAAAGTGAGGCGGAAGAAGCGCGTGCCCTGGATGGGCGAGGGCGCCTCTGTCACCACCGTCAGCCCTGGGATGGACTGGAGCCGAGTGAGGATGTCCTCGGTCTCCGCCCCGGCCTCCAAGGCGCCCGCGACCTGGGCTGGCCGCACATCCAGGGCCTCGGGGCCCTCCGAGACAGGCCCCCCACAGGCTTGCATCACCAGGGCCGCGACCCACCACCCCAGGCTCCGAGACAAGCCAACGCGTCTTGACGAATTCATTCACGCTCCGCTGCTTGGGTTTGCGCTACGGAATGCCCCGCGCGGCCCGAGGCATCACAAACCTAACAGATGCGTGTGCGAGCTCCTCGGAGTGGAATCCTAGACTTCGTCAATTGTTGCGCGGCAGCTGGAAGTTGAATGCGGTGCCGGCCCCGACCGCGCTCGGCTCGACGGACATCCGGCCTCCGTGCAGCTTCGCCAGCTCGGCGGCGAGATAGAGGCCCAATCCCTCACTTCCGCGCGGGCCGTTTGGAAAGGGCTCGGTCCAGGAAGGCGGCGCCTCGGCGGGTGACTGGCTCCGCTCGTCCGCCACGCGCACCGTGACGAACGAGCAGGACGCGCGCAGCTCCACCGACACCCCGCCCCCGGGCCCCATCGCGCTCGCCAACAGGGCGTCCAGCGCCAGGCGGATCCGGTCCGCATCGAAGGTCAGTCCCACTGGCTCAGACGGGAGGGCCAGCCGCACCGCCGCGCCCGGCATTCGCTGTTGCCACTGGGCCACGACATCGCGCAGGGGCGCGCGGAGGTCGCCCATCACGGGCCGCAGGCGCAACGACCCCTCAGCCAGGAGCGCCGCGTCATGGAGGTGTCGTCCCAGCAGCTCCAGCGACTGGAGCTGGAAGCCCAGCGCGCTCACCGTGCCCAGGTCCACACCGGGGCTCTCGCGCAGGCGAGCGAGGTGCTCACGCGCCTGCCACAGCGGCCCCTGAAGCGCCTGCCCCACCCACTGCCCCAGCGCCTCCGCCGTGGTGTTCGCGGGCGCGGGCGGCGGAGGTTCGGCTTCGAGTGACTGGCGCACGAGCGCCTCGAAGTCGGTGATCTCGAAAGGCTTGTTGAGGAAGGCCCATGCATCGGGTGTCCCCGTGGACAGCACCCCACTCAGCAGGATGACCGGGACATGGTGAAGCACGGGCTCGGCCTTCATGCGCCGGCACAACTCCACGCCGCTCATTCGCGGCATCACATGGTCCGTCACCACCAGGTGGGGACTTCGCGCCCGGGCCAGCCCCAACGCCTCCTCTCCATCTCGTGCCTGCACCACGTCATGGCCCAGGTCTTCCACCACCTGACTCAGGACCTCCAACACCGCGGGTTCATCGTCCGCAACCAGGACGAGACTCATGCGTCCACTTCCTCTCGGCGGCCACGCACAGGGGAGTTCCACGCGTGCCTTCGCGCCACCCACACCGCTGCCCGCTCCCACGCCCGCCCCCTCGAGGGCCATGGGACCGCGGGACAGAAGGTCCACGGGTTCACGAAAGAGAGACCTGGACTATGAAGGTCCGAGCACTCATTCCGGACATCCTCGGGAATGCAGGAGCCTTCCCAACAGTCCGGATGTTGCTCGGAAGACACTCCGACACGGTGCATGGAGGAAGACATGAAGCCCGGAGTCATGGCGTGGGGTCTGATGGCGGTGTCCTGCCTCGTCACCTTCCCCGCCCGCGCGGACCTCGCCCGGCGGCGTGACGCCGTCGTGGAGGTCGTCCAGAAGGTCTCTCCCGCGGTCGTCTACATCGGGACCGAGCAGGAGGTGGAGTCACGCTTCCGCGGCCGTTCCCGCTCCCCCCTGGAGGACTTCTTCGGCCTGGGTCAGCCGGACTCCGGGGGACGGGAGAAGATTCAAGGGCTCGGCAGCGGCGCGCTCATCGACCCGAGCGGCATCATCGTCACGAATGACCACGTCATCCGCGGCGCCTCGGCCATCCACGTCGTGCTGGCCGACGGCCGCACCTTCGACGCCGAGGTGATGGGCAGCGACGCCACCAATGACCTGGCCGTCCTCAAGGTGAGCGCGAAGGAGCCGCTCCCCGCGGCCCGCCTGGGCACCAGCGCCGACCTCATGATTGGCGAGACGGTGGTGGCCATCGGCAGCCCGTTCGGCTTGAGCAAGACGGTGACGGCGGGCGTGGTGTCCGCCACCGGCCGCACGTTCCGCGCGGATGACCGCGTCTACAACGACTTCATCCAGACGGACGCCGCCATCAACCCCGGCAACTCGGGCGGCCCGCTGCTCAACGTGGACGGGGAGATCATCGGCATCAACACCGCCATCTTCGCCAACGGCCAGGGCATCGGCTTCGCCATCCCCGCGGACAAGGTGCGCCGCATCGTCGAGGAGCTCACGCGCTTCGGGAAGGTGCGCCCGGCGTGGGTGGGCCTGGACACGGAGGACCTCACGCCTCGGCTCGCGGCGCGGCTCGGTTGGGACCGGACGTACGGCGTCGTCGTCTCCAACGTGGATCCAGACAGCCCGGCCGCCCAGGCAGGCGTGCGCCGGGGCGACGTGGTGGCCGAGCTGGGAGGCTCGCGCATCCAGGACGCCGAGGACTTCGACTCACGCGTGCGCGGCTACCCCGCGCGCTCCGCCTTCCCGCTCGTGCTCTTCCGCGAGGGCACCTCGCGCACCGTGCAGGTGGCCCCCGTCGAGTTCCCCCGCCGGCTCATCGAGACCCTCGCGTGGGAGCGGCTGGGTCTACGAGTGAAGGAGGGCAAGGGACTGATGGCCGTGTCCTCGGTGCGGCCGGACTCCGCGGCGGCGCAGATCGGCCTGGAGCCGGGCGACGTCATCCTCCGGGTGAACAACCAGCCGGTGCCGGACGGAGACACCTTCCGTGAGGCGCTGCTCACGGCGCGACGGGGACGTAGCGTCCTGATGCTCGTGCGCCGGGGCCGATACGGCTACCACATCACCCTCCCCTTCGAGGGACAGCGCATCTAGTCCTTACAGGGATTCCAGGATCGGCGGGAACGGCACTAGCATGGGTCCCCCATGAGTCCGGTCCGCTACGTGTCGCTCGGTCCCCTTCTTTCCGGAGAGGGCTCGCGGGCCTTCCTCGGCCTGTCGATGGAGGAAGCCCGCCCCCCCATTCCCGTGGTGCTCATCTGGGCACCGCCGGAGATTGCGCAAGACGCGGACCTGACGGCGCGGCTGGAGCGCGAGACGGAGCGCGCGCTCGTCTTCGAGCACCCGAACATCCTGCGGGTGCACGGGCTGACGCGGCTGGACGGTGGGCTGGCGCGCGTCACCGAGTTCGCCGATGGCGAGCCGCTGCGCAAGGTGCTGGAGGCGCACCCGCGCATGCCGGCGCACTTCGCCGCGCTGGTGGTGGCCGACGCCGCGAAGGGCCTGCACTACGCCCACGTGGCCGGCAATGACGACGGCTCGCCGCTGGTGCACGGCGACATCCGGCCCGAGACGCTGATGGTCTCCTTCAGCGGCGTCACGAAGGTGACGGGCTACGGGGCGCTGACGGTGGCGCCCCGCGAGCGCGGCGGCAAGCGCGTGAAGAACCGGCGCGCGTACACCGCGCCCGAGCAACTCCTGGGAGGCCGCGAGGCCGTCAACGTGCAGTCCGACGTGTTCCTGCTGGGGCTCACGCTGCACGAGTGCCTCACCGGGAAGATGCCGTTCAAGGAGTCGGCGGATCCGGACAAGGCGGTCATCAACCGCGCCTTGCCGCCCATGCCCAACGACGTGCCGCTGAAGCTGGACGCGGTGGTGCGTCGCGCCACCAGCAAGCGCGCGATGGAGCGCTATCCCTCGGCGCTCGCGTTCCGCGAGGCGCTGGTGGACGCGGTGGGCAAGCTGCCCTCCTACGAGTCGTTCGCGGAGTATCTGGCCAAGCTGTTCCCGCCCGAGAGCGACGCGCGCTCGGCACGACGTCAGCTCATGGAGCGGGGTGCGGCGGAGGCGCTCGCCAAGGCCGGTGTTCCGGCGCCGCGCATCGCGGAGCTGATCGCGAAGGGAATCGGCTTCACCACGGAGACGCCGGGAGATCCCAACGGCGAGCCGGCCAGCGGCTCCCTTGCAGCGGTCCCGAGCGTCACCAGCACGGGCGCGGCCTCCACGGATCCGCGCCTCTCCGTTTCGACGGGCACCTCCGCGCCCCAGGCTGTCGCGAACGGAACGGGTCCGCACGCCTCCACCCAGCCCGTCGTCGCGCGCGCAGCCGGCCCTGCGAACGGAGCCGGCGCCAACGCCCCCGCTGCCCTGCCCGGCCACGGCTCGGCGCACGCGGCGAGCGTGTCAGCGCCTCCCTCGCAGGTGACGGGTGGATCCAACGCAGCGCCTGTTTCCGCCACGCCTCCGGGTTCGCAGGTCGTGCCGCTGGCGTCGCCGCCGCCGCCCCAGACCGCTGGCGCTCCAGGCGGGATGACGTCCGCCGCGCCTCCCGCTGCGCGCTCCTGGTGGCCCATGGTCGCCGCGGGCTTCGTGCTCGTCGCGGGCGCGGGCGCCTTCGTCGTGCAGCGCGTGTTGCACGGCACGGCCAGCAGCGAGCCTCCTCCCTCGCAGCCAGCTCCCGTGGCGCCCATCCTGGCCGCGGTCGACGCGGGCGTGCTCGTGGACGCGGGCACCGACGCGGGTTCGCACGATGCGGGAGCCCCGGCCGTCGTGAGCGAGAACCTGGGCATCCTCGATCTCGTCGTCGAGCCGCGCGTGGAGGTGTCGCTCAACGCCGCGCTGCTGGGGCGCACGCCGCTCACCGTCTCGCTGCCCCCTGGACGGCACACCCTCACCCTGACCAACGGCGCGCTCGGCATCACCGTGGCGCGCACCGTGACGGTGGCGCCCACGGGCAAGACGTCCGTGCAGATCTACCTCAACAAGGCGTTCGTCAATGTCCGCGCCCCGGACGGCGCGAACGTCACCGTCGACGGCCGCCCCGTGGGCACCGCCCCTGTCGATGAACTCGACGTGTACGAGGGTTCGCATCGGCTGCTCGTCACCGTGGGCGCGGCTCGCTGGCAGAAGTCCTTCACCCTCGAAGCCGGACAGCGCACGACCTTCACCGTGGACTTCCAGGAGCCGCCCGAGGAGTAGGCTCCCCGCCTCGGACACCCTTTCGCCCCATGAGTCTGTCCCTCCTCGCCGCGCTCCTCCTTCACGCCAGCCCAGCGGAAGGAACCCTCTCCCTGCTGGAACCCACCGCGCACGGCTGTGACTGGGTGCGCGTCGATGCGCGCACCTCCGAGCGCCGCGTCCTCACCACGCTCGACGTGGACTGCCAGGGAGGCACCACCGCGGTGAGCAAGGACGGCGCGCGCGGCGCACTCCGCTTCTGGCGAGGCGGCGTCAGCGCGCCCGTGCTGGGCCGCCCCACGTTCCCGGAGAAGTTCCCCTCGCCCGCCTTCAAGGACCGCCTCTTCGAGGTGGAGACGGCCACCGGCACCCATCAGGAGCTGCCGCTGCCTCCCATCGGCGAACTCATCGAGTTCGGCTACGACGCGAGCCAGCGACTCCTCGGCCTCACCGTGCAGCGGGTGACGCCTGAGCAGGAACAGGCGGGCTTCGCCGAGGTGGAGGGTCAGCGCATCGTCTTCGACAGCGAGGCACCGGGCCGCCCGCTGCTGGCCCACGCCTTCGTCTTCCGGGACAAGGCCTGGGTTCGGCTGACCACGGAGGCCACCGACAGCATCCGCGGCATTCGCGGCATGCCGCTGCGCAAGAAGCTGGGTGAGCGCGCCAGCGCGGCGCTCGACCCTCGCTTCACGCCGGGCGACCTCGACGACAACACGCTGCTGGATCAGCTCGACACGCTCGCCCCCGAGCAGCCCGAGGGAGAGTGGTCCCTGCTCAAGCGCGGGGGCGTGTCGCTCGCGGTCTGGGCCACGCCCTTCGAGGACGACATGCTCTCCACGGGGCTGGTGCGTCGGGTGGAGGGGCATCAGGCGCTCGCGCTGCCCGGCCACGCGCTCCACGAGAACGACCTGGCGGGAGTCCAGGTCCGTGGCACGTGGCTGCTCGTGACGCTCGCGGACTCGGGAGGACACCCTCGGCTCTATCGGGGCAAGACGCTCATCTGGAGCTCGGAGAGCGCCCGAGCCGTGACGTTCTGGCCCCGCTGAGCGCGGCACCCGGCGACTGCCGAGCACCGCGCTCGGGACGACTCAGCCGCCCTTGAGGTTCTGGGCGACGAAGTCCCAGTTCACCAGGTGGTTGAGGAACGTCTCGATGTACTTCGGCCGCAGGTTGCGGAAGTCGATGTAGTAGGCGTGCTCCCACACGTCGATGGTCAGCAGCGCCTTCTGGCCGTGCTTCATCGGGAGGTCCGCGTTGCCCGTCTTCGTGATGGACAGGCGGCCCTTGTCCAGCACCAGCCACGCCCAGCCCGAGCCGAACTGCGTGGCGGCCGCGGCGGAGAACTCCTCCTTGAACTTCTCGAAGGAGCCAAAGTCACGGGTGATGGCGGCGGCGAGCTCGCCCGTCGGCTGACCGCCCCCGTTCGGCTTCATGCAGTGCCAGTAGAAGGTGTGGTTCCACACCTGGGCCGCGTTGTTGAACACGCCGCCGTCGCTGCTGAGGATGATCTCCTCCAGGGTGCGGCTCGCCTCGGGCTTGCCGTCCAGCAGCTTGTTGAGGTTCACCACGTAGGCGTTGTGGTGCTTGCCGTGGTGGTACTCGAGCGTCTCCTTGCTGATGTGCGGCGCGAGCGCGTCCAGGGCGTACGGAAGGTTCGGGAGCGTGAAGGGCATGTTCGGATTCCTTTCGGGAGCGGGCACGTTACCCGCCTTCGGAGCGTGGTGTGAACGGGAACTACACCCGCCCTGACCACGAATCGTCCGGGGCGCCAATATATTGGCGGGAAGTCAATCCCGTGGAAGTCCCTGGACGCGGTGCTCGCGAGCCAACGATTCGTGGGGACGCCCCTGCTTCAATCCCTCACATCGGAAACGACTCACGCTTTTGACTTTAAGCTTGAGATAGCGGACGGAGCCCCGCGGAGCGTGTGAGGGAAGGAACACCCCTCCTCCGCGGGCCAGAGCGTGTCTTGACTCTGTTTCGGCGCGGGCGCTCCATGGACAGTCATGGATGCACGCAAACCGCTATGTCTGGTATTGGCCATGGCCACCGGAGGGGGAGCCTGCGCGACCCACCCGGTCCGTGTGGCCACGGCGGAGCAGGTGGCGGTCTCGGTGTCTCCCGCGACCGAGGCGCCCAAGCCACTGGAAGGCCCGGGCCTGCGCTTCGACGTCCAGCCGGGCGCCGCGCGCGTGTTCGTGGACGGGCGCGCCGTGGGCACCGCGGGGAGCCTGCGCGACGCGGGCGGATTGCTGACCCTGGCGCCCGGCGTCCATCAAGTGAGCATCCGGCACGCGGGCTATGCGACCTGGCGCGCCGAAGTGACCGTGGGCGAGGAGGCCGAGGCGATTCAAGTACGTCTTTCTCAAGACCCCTGACGCGAGGGCACATCCCGACTTGCAACGGACCGGGTGACGCGCGCGGACGATGGGTGACGGCACGTCTCCCCCCCTTCCGCGAGCCGCTCCCCTGGGAGGCTGCGTGAAACAGACCAGGAAGCACCATCGGGTATTCCGACTCCCCTTCGCGGACGAACCGGCCTCACGCGCACGGCTGAACCAGAGTCTCGCGTCGCATGGCCTCTTCGTCCCCGCGGATCCACCCGAGCCCATCGGCGCGGAGTTCCCCCTCCAGCTCACGTTCCTGGGCGGCGCGCCCATCGCCGCGGGGCGCGCTCGCGTCACGGAGCATGGACTCGCGGGCCGACTGCGCGGCTACTTCGTCAAGTACGTGGAGCTGGAGCCCGGAAGCTGCGACCTGCCCCTGACGCCTCGGCACTCGGTCACCTCGCGAAGCGTCGTCCGCCCCCCGCCCTTCCGACACCGGGAGCCCATCACGGAGAGCTGGGGCACGCAGCGCCTCGCCCTCTCCACCGTGCCCGAGGAGCTGACCCCCGCGGGCATCATCCCGCGCACCGCCGAAGGCGACACGCTGTCGCTCGCGGACTACACCCACGAGGAGCTGCTGCACGCGAGGGATCCGCACGCATGGCAAGGCGGGCTGCGTCCCTTCGACTTCTTCGGCAGCTACCAGCTCATCAAACGGCTGGGCGCCGGAGGCATGGCCGAGGTCATCCTCGCGCGGCGTCGCATGGGCGAGGGCGTGGACAAGCTCGTGGCCCTCAAGCTGGTGTTTCACGAGTACGCGTGCCACCCGCGCCTCTCCGAGCTGTTCCTCACCGAGGCCCGCGTCAGCGCGACGCTCCAACACCCCAACGTCATCCAGGTCTTCGACGTCAGCTCCGCGGCGGGGCGCCCCTTCCTCGCCATGGAGTATGTGAATGGCCGCAACGGCGCGGAGCTCATCCACCGCTTGCGCGAGCGCCGGCAACCTCCGCCCGTGGGGCTGGCGGTGGCGCTGGGGCTGGAGCTGAGCAAGGCGCTCGAGTATCTGCACGGGAAGCGCGACCTGGATGGACGTCCGCTCCAACTGGTTCATCGCGACGTCAGCCCCAGCAACCTGCTCATCAGCCTGCACGGCGCGGTGAAGCTGGTGGACATGGGCGTCGCGTCCGCCAGCTTCGCCAGTGGGGACTCCGCGCTGACCGTGGGCAAGCGCGCGTACATGGCCCCCGAGCAGGCCCTGGGAGGTACGCCCGAGCCCGCGTGGGACCTCTACGGCATGGGGCTCGTCATCCACGAACTGCTCACGCTGGAGCGCCCCTTCGAGCGCATCTCCAGCCCCGCCGCCATCGCCGCGTCGCGGCAGGTGCGCCTGCGTCCGTCCGCCTTCCGCCCCGGGGTGCCAGAGGCGCTGGATCGCCTGGTGCAGTGGGCCACTGAATATGACCGCGAGCGCCGCGCGCCCAGTGCGCACGCGCTGCGCGAAGCGCTGGAGAAGGTCCGCGATTCGCTGCCGCCCTTCGACCTCGTGCAGACCATGCGCGAGCTGTTCGGTGACGAGCTGGCCGAGTCCCAGCGCGAGACGGAGACGCTCATCGGCGTGGCCCGACAACGCGACGGCACGGACGCAGCGCTTGTCTGGCGCCGGTTCGCCAAGCGCGTCTGGGGTTGGGTGCCGCGCCCGGTGAGACTCGTCGCCGCGAGGCACCCGCGTGCCTTGCGAGGGTTCGCGCTGAGCGCCTGGGTCGCGCTCACCGTGGCGGGGGGCGTGCTCTGGACGCGACACCAACGTGGCGCCGCGCTGGAGGCCCACCTGATGGCGGCGGATCGCCTCATCGCGGCGGCGCGATTGGTGGGACCGGGTGAGGACACCGCGCTCGCCCAGCTCAAGGCGGCCCGGACCTTGAAGCCCGATGACCCACGCATCCGCGCGCGCCTGCAAGCGCTCGCCGCGACCTTCGAGTGGCTGGGCGACGTGGCGGACTCGCGCGGAGACGTGGCCGAGGCCGTGGCGCACTTCCGCGCGGCGCTGGAGGCAGACCCCGAACGCGAGGCCCTGCGCGCGCGCGTGCTGGCCCTGGAGTCCTCGCTGCGGGCTCGCCCCGTGGGCCGGAGAAGCCCATGAGGACGGCCGTCGCGCTGCTGGTGCTGCTCGCCCTGGAGCGCTCGGCGTTCGCGGCCTCGCTGGAGCTGGACGCCGAACCCATCGTGCTCGGCAAGACCGAGGCCGTGGGCGTCACCTTCCACGTCCAGGAGCCCGCGCTCACGCCGCTCCCCGCGCTGCGCCTCGTCGTCAACGTGGGCGCGTTCAGCGAGGTGACGCGCCAAAGCCCGGGCGTCTATCGCGCCGTGTACACGCCGCCCGTGACGCGCTTTCCGCAAGTGGCGCGCGTGGTGGTGTGGCACGACACCGGGCCTGACGCCGAGCTCTCCGCGCTGACCATTCCCTTGTCGGGGACCACGCGCGTGGAAGTTCGCACGCGACCGCGCGCCCTGGTGCGAGGCACGCTAGGAGGGCGCACGTTCGGCCCTGTGCGAGCCGGGGCTCGCGGCCTCGCCTTGCTCCCCATCGAGGTGAGCCCGGACATCCACACGCTGGAGGTCACGACGCGCCAGCGCGATGGCGCCACGGCCACCCATCGCGTGCCCATCCAGGTGCCGCCCTACAACCGCATCGCCGTGGCGCTCGTCACGCCCGCGCTGCTCGCGGATGGGCGCGGGCGTGCGCGCGTGGACGTGTTTCATCCAGGCGTCGAGGACGGAGTGAGCGCCACCTCGGTGCAGCTCCGCGCGGAGTTGGGCACCGTCACGCGCGTGGCGTCGAGCGACGGTCATGAGCAGTTCCAGTACCAGCCCCCGGCTGGCACGCTGGAGACCGAAGCGCGCCTCCAGGCACGCATCGAGGATGAGGCCGCGTCCGAAGTCAGCCTCCGCGTGGCGCTGGCTCTGCCCGCGCCCGCCAACCTCGTGCTGCACCCACCCGAGACACCTCTGCCCGCGGATGGCACCTCGCGCGCGGAGCTGTCGCTCCAGGTGTTCTCCGCCTCGGGCTCCGGACTCCCTGCCCAGCAGGTCGAAGTCTCCGCCAACGGCCAGCCCCTCCGCGGAATCACCGATGCGGGCAACGGCCTGTATCGCGTGCCGTTCGTGGCGCCTGCGTTCTTTCCGCCGGGCGGCGTGGTGCGCTTCGAGGCCACCGTGAGCGGACGCTCGGGCCCTTCGGCGCGCACGGAGGTTCGCTATCAACTGCGCCCTCCCCCCATCCCCCGAGCCTTGCACGTCGCGCTGGCCCAGGTGCCCGTGCCCGCGGATGGTTCGACGCGCGTGAGACTGGCGCTCGACGTGCGCGACGCGGCGGGGCTCCCGCTCGAGGGCGCGCGGCTCATCGTCGTGGCGAACCAGGGCGCGGTGAGTCCCCCCCGTGCGCTCGCGGATGGCCAGTACGAATCGATGTATCTGGCGCCCGCGGGACTTCCCGACGACCCCGTCGAGCTGACCATCACGGATGCGTCCGGGCAGTTCATGCAACGCGTGCCCGTACCGCTGCGCGCGGCACCTCACCGACTGCTGGTGGGCGTGCGCGCGGGCGTGGTCCGAGGCGCGGACCTGGGGCCCCGCGCGGGCCTGGAGGCGTGGGTGCCCTTCACGGTGCGGGGGCATTGGTGGGGCTTGGGACTCGCCGCCGCGGCATCGCGGTTCCAGCGAAACGTGCAGGACACCACGGGTTCGCTCACGTCCCGGTCTGAGGCCTGGGCGCTGCCCGTGAGCCTCCGTGCAGGCGTGGAGCTGTTCGCCTCGCGTCGCGCGAGCCTCATCCTGGGGGCCGGGGCCACGGCCACCTGGGCGCGCTTCCGGACCTCGCTCTCCGACACACGCGTCGAGGCGATGGGCCTGGGCGGGCTGGGCTTCCTCACGGCCAGCTACGCGCTCGGCCCCGGCCAGTTCTTCACCGAGGCCTCCTTTGTCCACGCCCCGGTCTCCGCGAGCGGCTTCCGCCTCGATGCGGGCGGTCCCGGGCTCGACGTGGGCTATCGCCTCGGAGTGCTCTGATGCGCGCCGCGAGCCTCCTGCCGCGCGGTGGCGCCCTGGGCCTGAGCCTCATGCTCACGTCGTGCGCGCCCGGCGACGACTCTCCCGCACGCGTGCTGGCCGTCCGCCCGGCGCAAGGCGCGATGACGGCCACTGTGGCCGTGGACATCCTCGGACGCGACCTCCACCCCCAAGTGCAGACCGACTTCTCGGCCAAGACCGGCTCGCTGGACGCCACGTTCCAAGCGTGGCTCTCCCCCCTCGACGCAACAGGCGAGGACGTCGCCCTGCTCGATGTGCGGTTCCTCTCCGATGACCACCTGAGCGCGCGAGTGCCCGCGGGGCTCTCGCGCGGGGACTATGCCCTTCGCGTGGTGGAGCCCTCCGGCGCCGAGGCCGAGGGACGGCTCCGCTACCGCGTCACGCCCGCGCCACCTCCGGTCGCCGGCTTCCAGGTCGTGATGGAGGCCGTGCAACACGCGGGCATCCCCTTCCCCATCACCGTCACGGCGGTGGATGCGCAGGGTCAGCCGGTGCCGGACTTCCAGGAGACGGTGCGGCTGGGCGCGAGCAGCGGCGCGGTCGTCCCCGCGAGCGTGGGTCCCTTCTTCCAAGGACGCGCGAGTGCCCTCGTGACGCTCGCCATGCCCACGCCGCAGAATCGCCTGCGCCTCGAAGCCACGGGCGGAGTGACTTCCGAGTCCGCGACCATCGACGTGCGCCAGGCACCTCCCGCGCAGGTCGTCTGGTCGAGCCCCGCGCTCACCGCCGAGGCCGGCACGTGCATGGGGCCCGCCACGCTGGAGGTGCGCGACGCGCTGGGCGCGGTGACCGCGTTCGATGGCCCCATGCGCGTCGCGATTCGAGCGGATCCTTCCGACGGAGTCGGGCTGTTTGCCGATGCGACCTGCACCCAGCCCCTGCCAGCCGAGGGACTCTCCCTCACGCGTGCCACGCAGTCGCTCTATGTCAGCGCGCGACACGCGGGGCCCTTGCTCCTTCGAGCCCGTCCCGCCGCGCTTCCCGGGGACAGCCAGCAGCATGAAATCCAACCCGGTGTCGCGGTCGCGCTGGCCTTCACGTCCCCGGCGCGCGTCGTGAGCGCGGGTGGCTGTTCCGCCACCTTGACGGTCTCCGCGCGCGATCGCTTCGGCAACATCCATGGCCCCAGCACCCCCATCGAACTGGGAATGAGCGTTCCCGCCGCGGCTCGGCTCACGCTGCACGCGGATCCAAGCTGTACGACGCCCAGCGGACCGCTCGCGGTCTCCGAGCGCACACCGAGCGTCACCGTCTACGTCCGCGCCCCCGTCGCGGGCACCTGGCTCGTGGAATCCGCCGCGCCCACGGCCTCGGGACTTGGCCGTGCCTCGCAAGAACTCCGGGTGGATCCATGAGCCTGTCCATCCACGTTCGCACGCATGCGCTCTACCTCGCGCTGGGTGGGTTGGTGGCCTGCGGCGCTGCTGTCGATTCCGAGCCGCGTCTGCTCTCACTGTCCCCCACGCGTGGCGAAGCCAGCGCCCCCCTGCGCGTCACCATCACCGGCGAGGGCCTGCGTCCGAGCGTCTGGACCGACTTCTCCCACGATGGCCGCGACACCGTGGATACGACCTTCCAGGCGCGACTCGGCCCGGAGGCGCTCGACGAGGTCCAGCTCATCGGACCGGATCAACTGGAAGCCACCGTCCCCGCGGGACTGGCCAGTGGGTTGTATGACCTGACCGTGGTGGATCCCTCGGGCCGAGAGGCGACGCTGGCGCGAGCCTTCGAGGTGCTCGCCACCTCGGGTGAGCGCACGCGCGCGCTCGCGGGCTTTCGCTTCGAGGCCGTGAACGCGCAGCACGCCTGGGAGCCCTTCACCGTCACGGTGCTCGCGGTGGATGGAGAGGGCCAGCGACTGAGCGGCTTCAACGGCTCGGCGAAGCTCACGGACGACTCCGGAACCGCCGTGCCGTCGATGGTGGGGCCCTTTCGCGATGGTGTCTGGAGCGGACAGTTGGAGGTGCGCCGCACCATGAGCGCGAACGTGCTGCGGCTCGATGACAGCACCGGACACACCGGAGTGTCCGCGCCCTTCGAGGTCACCGCCCGCGCGGCCGTGGCGCTGCGCTTCGTCACCCCGGCGAGGAGTGTCACCGCGGGCGAGTGCACCTCCGTGGTGACGCTCGCGCGCATCGATGACCAGGGCGATCGCGTGGCAACGCGCGAGGCGCTCGACATTTCCCTGGAGGAAGACCTGCCGCGCACGCGCACGCTCTACGCCGACGCGAGCTGCGCGACACCGCTCGCGCGACTCTCGATGGACGCGGGCGCGGACTCGGTCAGCTTCTATCTGCGCATCGAGCGCGCGGGCGGCTCGTCCCTGACCGCGAGCACGGGCACCTTGCGCTCGGCGGTGCAGCCGCTGAAGGTCGTCCCGGCCGCACCCGCGCGGCTCGCCTTCGCCTCGTTCCCGGATGCGCTCGTCCTGGGGACTTGCTCGGGCCCCGTGGCGCTGGAGGTTCGCGACGCCTTCGACAATCCCACCCTCACTCCAGGCCCGACCCAGGTGGACCTCGCGGCCGAGCCCACGCAGGACTACACCTTCAACGGAGACCCAACCTGCGCGAGTTCCATCGCGGGGCTTGCCTTGACGCCCGCCTCGCGCGTCGCGTTGTTCTACGTGCGCGGCATGAGCGCGGGGACGGTGATCATGCGCGCGTCCGCGCCGGGGCTCGACAGCGCGAGGGGCGCAATCTCCGTGCGCGCTCCGCTGCGCCCAGAGGCCATCTCTTCGAACCGCCCCGCTCGCGACACCACGGAGGTCTTCACGCTCGACCTCGACGACCGCGAGCGCCCCTGAGGTGAGAGGACCCGCGCGAATGCACGTCCCCCTTCCATCGCGAGCGCGCCCTTGGGTCTGGGCCCTCCCGCTCGCGTGGTTCGCGTGCCTTGGGTGCACGAACGCACCTGCGTCAGCCCAGGACACCGAGCAACTGGCGCGGCGCCTCTCCTCCATCGTGGCCACGTGCGCGGCGTCCACGGGGCAAGTCGAGGTGATGCGCGCGGGGCAGTCCTTCTGGGAGCGCATCGAGGAAGGCGCCACGTTCCGCCCCGGAGACTGGGTCCGGACGGGAGCGCTCGCGTCCGCGCGCATCGAGTTCCTCGAGGGAGGCCGCATCGAGCTGGAGGAACAATCCGTGGCCCTGGTGGAGCGCGCTCCCGAGGGCGACGCGGGCACGCATCACAGTCCGCTCGTCGCGCTGGAGAGCGGCTCGGCGCGGGGCTTCCTCCCTGCCAGCGCGAACGGGGACGCGCATGCGCTGTTGGTGCGGACCGAGGACGGCTCCATCGTGGCCGTCTCCCCAGGAGAGGCGGGCCAGCCCGCCGAGTTCCGGCTCACTCGGACACATCGCGGCGCCCTGCTGTCCGTCGCGCGGGGACGGCTGACGCTCGTCTCGGGACAACGGCAGCAAGCGGTCCTCGAGGGACACGGCGTGGAGCTGAGCCGGGGCCTCGCCGCTCCGGTGTTCCCGCTGCCGGTGTTCCCCACCAGTCTGGAGCCCGGCATCGATGCGCGCTTCACGTGGGCCGCGGGGTTGCGCGTCGCGCTGGCGTGGAGCGAGGTGATTGGCGCGGACCACTACCGCGTCCAGATTGCTCGGGACCTGGGCTTCGAGCAGCTCGTGGTGAGCACCACGTCCGCGCGAGGCCCCTTCACCTTCACCCCCGAGGGCCCCGGCACCTACGTCTGGCGCGTGGCCACCGCCGACGCGGACGGACACCAGAGTGAGTTTGGCTTCGCGCGCCGCATCTACGTGGACGCGGAGGTGAACCGCGACCTGCTCGTCACCCCGAGCGATGGCCATGAGACGCCCTTCGTCGCGTCGCGAGGCATCGTCTTCGCGTGGCAGTCCATGGGCGGGCGACAGCGCTTCCGGTTGGTGGTGGCGCGCGACCCCGAGCTTCAGCAGGTGGTGCGCGTGCAGCGAAGCAGCATGCAGCAGCTCACCTTGATGCGCCTGCGACCGGGCACGTACTACTGGGGGGCCTACGTGGACTCGAGTCCAGCCAGGCCCTTGTTCCAGAAGGCGCGCAAGCTGGTGGTGCTCCCGCCCGTGACGAAGAAGGCTCGGCTCAAGACGCCGAAGGTCGTCGACACCTGGGGACACTGAGTTCCCCAGGTCAGCGCGACGCTCAGGAGCCCTTGCGGCGGCGCATCATGGCTTCGTACGAGCGGCCCACGCTCTGCGAGAGGATGAGCAGCTCGCCCACGTCCGGCGTCGTGAGCTGATCCGGACCGTTGTCCACGTAGAGCAGGTGGACCACCTTGCCGCGCACGAGGAGCGGAAGGATGACCGCGGTCGTCGGAAAGCCTCCACCGACGAGCTTGTAGAACACCCCCATCGCCGCATCGCGCTTCACCGGCCCGACGTAGTGCGAGCGCGTGTCGCGCACGAGGCGGAAGGTGCTCTGGTCTCGCAACGCGACGCCGATGCGCCGCACCGCCGCGTCACGGACGCCCTGCCCCATGCCGTGCCAGCCCGTCACGAGGCTGCCCTGCACGGACAGCAACAGGCAGCGCCGCCACTTGCCCACGGCGAAGCGGAGCACGGTGCGCGCCACGTCCTCGCGGTCCGAGCTGCGTCCCAGCTCGGCCTGCGCCTCCGCGAAGGTCAGAGGGGACGGAGGCGGCTCGGGCGGACGCGCCGGGGCCTGGGGAACGGGAGTCCGTGCGGCGGCATCGCTCGGAGGCGCGGCCACCGGGACGGCTCCCCCCAGCGCCCCCACGGAAGGTGGCGCGGCCGGGGGCACACCACCGCGAGCAGCGACAGGCGCTCCACCGACTCGCCCCGGAGCCTGGACCGCTGCGGGCGGAGGAACCTGCGGAGTCCCGCCCGGCACAGGGAAGGAAGCGGGAGCCTGAGGTGGAAGCGCGCTCGGCCCCGCCGCGGGCTGCGGCTGGCTGGGAAGCGCCCCTGGCAACACGTTGCCCTTGGGCGCCCCACCGAGCGGCGCGGGCGGCACAGCCCCCCGAGGCATGGGCACGGCAGCGTTCGGCGCACCGCCCTGCGGGGCCAACGCGCCCGGAGGAACGCCACCACCGCCCTGCGGAACCAGCGCCCCCGGCAGCACCGCGCCCTGCGGACGCGCGGCAGCATGGCCTCCCGCCTGCGGAGGCATCGGCGCGCTCGGATGGGAAGGAACGCCGGCCTGCGGCCTGGCCCCTTGCGCCTGGACAGCGGCCGGGGGCGCGCCTCCCGTCATGGGCTGCAACGTTCCTGGCGGAGGTGCGCTCGCGCCGCGCGAAACCGCACCGGCCGGAGCCATGCCTCCCGGCACCACCGCTCCCGCGTGCGCGGCCCCCGGGAACGCACCAGGTCGCTGCGCCGCGATGGGGGCCGGAGCAACCTCCTCCAGCACCACCCCCGTGATGACCTCCTCGGAGTCGACCCCGTCCGCGTCCTGCTCCCCGCCCCCGCGCAGCGCCTGCGCGTAGACCGCCTGGAACTCCTCCTCGCTCATGAGGTCGGGCGGCCGCTCCTGCACCTTCTCCACCGCGCCGGAGACACCCACGGGTTTGCGAGGCCGAGCCGCGTCGACGTCAATGGCCCGCAGCGGCCGGAACGCCTTGCAGTAGCGGCGCAGCAGCTGGTTCATCCGGAACTCGGGGATGACCACCGGCACCACGCGCTTGCCCGTCTTGAACGCCACCGCGTCCAGCGTCGTGAAGTCGTGCGGGTTGACCACGGCGAGGCTCAGCCGCGTCGCATCCACCCGCATGGGCAGGAACTCCTTGTCGTCCGCCTGGTGCGCGTCCACCAGCGCGATCGCCTTCGGGTCGGGCACCATCTCACCCGAGGCGTGCGCGCAGTTGTGGAGCTTGCCCAGCGAACGCGCCAGGTCCTGCTCCGACAACAGCCCCAGCTCGACGAGGTTCGTCCCCAGCCGACCGCCGTGCACCACCTGGGATTCGAGCGCCTCTTCCAGGGCCTCAGCGGTCACGAGGCCTTCGTTCACGAGCTGTTCACCGAGGCGCATGGGCTCGCTTGTAGTCGCGGCCCCTCGCGCTTCGCAAGCCAGCAACCGGGCATCCGGACGCTAGTCCTCGGGGTGGTGACTGAGCGCCACCCGGTTGCCCTCGGGGTCGCGTACGTACACCGTCCACCGCGTCTCGTGCTCCAGCGGAACCCCGGCGCGCGCCAGGGTCTCCACCGCCTCCGCCCGCTCCCCGCGCGGTATCCGGAACGCCAGCATCAGCAGGCCGGGATGCTCGTGGCGGAACGGCAGCTCCGGGGGAGCCCCCTCCACCGCCTCGATGGCCAGGAAGGCCCCCCCAGGGACCCCGACCCAGATGCTCCGCAGGGAGCCGTCCGGCCTCCGGTGTCGGGTCAGCTCCGGGAAGCCCAGAAGGTCGCGATAGAAGGCGGTAACGCGCTCCACGTCCCTCGCCTGGATGGCCACGTGGTGGAAGCCCTGAACGTGCATGGGGTTGATGGTAGGGTCTGCCCGCCCATGGCGCGACTGCTCATCGTCGAGGACAATCACGAACTGGCCTCCCTGGTCGCCACCATGGCGCAGAACCGGGGCCATGACGCCATCGCCGTGCACACCGGCGAGGCGGCACTGGAGACGCTCGGTCCGAGCGCGCGCTTCGACGCCGCCCTCGTGGATCTGCTGCTCCCCGACATCCGTGGCAGCGAGGTGCTGGGCGCGCTGCGTGCCCATCGCATCCCGGCCATCGCCGTCAGCGGCGTCTACAAGGGCGACCGCTTCGCGCAGGAGGCCACGCAGGTGCACGGCGCACGGGCCTTCTTCGAGAAGCCCTTCGAGCTGGACACCGTCCTCGATGCCCTGGAACTCGCGGGCGGAGTGCCGCGCGCCCGACGCCCCGACGCCGCGGACGCAGTGGAGACGGTGCCCGCGCCACAGCAGGAGGAGCTGCTCGACGAGGTGGACCTGCTCGTCCTGGAGGAGCTGGTCCCCGAGCCGGACGACGCCGCCGATGCGGAGCTGGCGCCTCTGGAGCCGGTGGAGGACGAGGCGCAGCCCCTGCCCTTCGCCCAGCGCGAGAAGGTCTGGGCCGAGGGCGCCACGCCCCTCCCCGAGCGCCGCCGCCGCGCGCTGCCCGAGTGGTCGCTCGGAGGGGACCTGCGAGACACGTCCGTGCCGCGCCTCCTCAACGCCTACTACGAGGCGCGCCATCACGGAGAGCTGAAGCTCAAGCAGGGCTCGGTGCTGAAGGTCGTCTACTTCGAGTCCGGGCGCATCGTGTACGCGGCCTCCAACCTCGCCCCGGAGCGCTTCGGCCGCTTCTGCGTGCGGCGCGGCGTGCTGACCGAGGCGAAGCTCGCGGAGGTCGCCGCCTACGCGAAGGCTCACGCGCTGCGCACCGGCGAGGCCATGCTTCGCATGGGCGTGCTGGACGCGGGCAAGCGCCAGGCCTTGCTGGGCGAGCAGGTCAAGGAACTCATCTGGTCCACGTTCGCGTGGACCGAGGGCGCGTATGGGTTCAGCCCCATGCGTCCCCAGCGCGCGGACCTCGTTCGCCTGTCCGTGTTCCCGGGCGACCTCATCCTCGAAGGCACGGAGCGCACCGAGACGCTCGTGGCCCTGCGCCAGCGGCTCGCGCGCACCCGCCGCCTGTCGCCCACCGCGGATCCGCCGTACGCGCTGCACGAGCTGAAGCTCGGCGGTCCCCAGGCCCTGCTGCTGGCCTATGCGGATGGCACCAAGACGGTGGCGGACCTGCTCGCCGTGAGCGACCTCTCCGAGCGCGAGGCCCTGGCCACGCTGCGAGGATTGGAGCTGCTCGGGGTGCTGGAGGAGCGCCAGGACGCGCCCACGCGGCGTCAGCGCATCTCGTTCGGTCTCTAGCGCGCGGCGCGGCGCCGCAGCACGCGGGTCAGCGCCAGCAGGCCGAAGAGGGCGGCGCTCGAACCGCCCCCCGAGCATCCGCAGCCCGACGGTGGCGAGCGAGGCCCCTGCCCCGTCGTCAACGGCACCCCGCGCAGCAGCGCCACCCCGCCGAAGCTCGCCTCGGACAGCAAGCGCGAGCGCGCCACATACGTCACGCGCGTGACGCCGTCCGGCCGAAGCGCGAGCCCCTCCACCGCGAAGCCATCGCTCGTGGTGTTGGCGACGACGGGCACCCCATCCACCTTCACGCTGCTGGGCACCAGCTCCGCGCCGCGCAGGGACTCTTCGTAGCGCACCGTGCTCACGCCGCAGGTCGTGGTGTTGCTCAGCACCACCTCCACGCCCACGAGCCCGCCCTCCGCCCCCGAGGGCGTCTCCATGCGACGCCGCAGCTCGACGAAGGGCTTCACGCCGATGGACACCACATGCCGAGCGACAGCGGGCGCGGAGCCCTCCGCCGAGGCCGTCACGCGCAAGGTGACGTCGCGCCCCACCAGCGCATCGAGCTCCGTGTCTCGCGTGGATACAGCAACGGTGGCACCTGACACCGAGGGCTCCGTCAAAGCCGGACCGTCCTCCTGGGCCCACGCGAGGTTCACGACCGAGCACGCCCCCGGGGGCAGCACCTGCGTCAGCGAACCCGTGGCGCCCTGACCGCAGGTCGCCACGAGCGAGCCCTCCACGTCCCCCAGCGCTGCGGCGCGCGCGGACACCTCGACGCTCTGGTCGATGGTGCGGCCCTGCTCCTGCGTGACGGCGTCGGACAAGCGAGCCTGCACGACGTAGTGCGCGGCACCACACTGCGGGGGCAGCGGCAGCTTCCAGGCCCCATCGGGCCCGGGCGCGACGGACTGCGTGGCGAGCACCTCGCCGGACTCGCGTCGCAGCGCCAGGTCCACGCGAAGGGAGCGCCCCGCTGGGCAGTCGAGATCCGTATCGGCGACGCCCCGCACCTCGTGCTCATCCGACTCCACGCGAGACAACACGGGCCCGCCCTGGGACACGGGCCGCACCACGGGCCGCACGCGCAACAACACCTCGGACGCGGGGCCATCCTCCGTCACGCCGTCCAGCAGGATGCGGTTGCGCGCGAGCAAGGGCACATCCACCGGCGCGCAGCCCGTCACCGTGGGGACGATGCCCTGGCTGAGGACCGGCAAACCCTCGATGGGAAGCTGCTCGTCCGTCACCAGCGAGAGGCCCGAGGGAGGCGCACCGAGGCCCTGCAAGGACCACGCGGTGTACACGGTCGGCAGGCCCGCGGTGCCCGCGCATGCATGCAGCGCGGCGGCAGCCACCCGCGTGCCCGAGGACACCGTGAGGGTCGTCGCGTTGTTGAACGGTGCCAGCGGACGTCCCCAGGGACGAACCTTCACCTTCACGGACGTGGGCGCCGAGTCGAGTCCTCCGACGTCTCGCGCGAGGACCTCGTAGGTGTGGAAGATGTTCGCGGGCTGGCACAGCTTTGGATCCGGCGTGAACGTCGCGACGCCCGCGCTGTCCACCGTCAGCGTCGCCGTCCCCGACGGGCTCCCCGACTCCGTCCACACGTAGCCTTGGATGGCGCAGGGCCCGCCGCTCGGGCTCGGGATGATGCGCACGGGACCTTCTCCCGCCAGGTAGCTGCCCCCATCCGGAACCTCCACGAGCGGCGTCTTCGGCTTCACGTCGTGGACCACGTCCACGCTGACGGTCCGCAGCTGCTCGTGGGCCTTGAGCCCGTCCGTCATCGCGACAGCGACGCTGGACGACTCGTTCGCGCACAACCCCGGCGCGGCGGTCAGGTCGAGCATCACCCCGTCCGTGCCCCCATCGAGCGCGCGCTGCTGCATCGCGAGCGACGGCGAGGTAGGGCCCGGCGTCACCGCCAACCGCACCGCGTCCCCGTCCGCGTCGAGGGGCGCCACGGGCACGCTCACCGTCGTGCCCTCACTCACCTGGACCCGCGCTGGAGGCATTGGCATCAGCTCGGGTGCGTAGCTGTTGGTGTAGACGAGGACGTTGTCGAGGTCTGGCTTGCTCAGGATGATGACGCACGCCTCGGCGCCCAGGCAGCGCACCTGCCGCACGCTCAGGCTCTGCCCGGCCACGGGGAGCTGGGAGAACTTCGGGCTCACCCGCCACGCGGTGGCGATCTCCGACGCAGTCAGCGCCGGCACCGCGCTGAGCACTTGCGTCTGCGCACTGCGCACGCCCACCACGACGCCAAAGCCATCGCCGCGGCTCGACCCCGTCCCGGTGTTCACGTCCATGCCCAGGACGTTCATCGCTCCGCCCGGGAGCGCCACGGGGACGAAGGGATAGGCGCTCGTCCCAAGCGTTCCCCGATACAGCCCGCTGTCATTGCCGAAGAGGGCCGTGGGGTTGCTCGCATCCTCCCCCGCGAACAGCGCCAGCGCGTTCGCCTTCTTCGGAGGATTGGAGCTCGGCGCCGCGATGACTGTCATCGCGGTGTCCCGGAACCAGCGGAAGTTCGCGTTGGGAATCTCCGAGAAGAGCGCGTGCGTCGCGCCCCCATGCGTCAGCACCGCGGCGAAGTCGAGCCCGGCGGGAGTGGTGCCGGGGGTCAGCAGCGGGCCCCACAGGAAGGAGCCGTCCTGAGGGGGCACGAGCGACGAGCGGTAGTCAAACTCGAGAGGGGTCGAGTTCGCGAGCGCGAACCCCACGCTGCCATCCGGCGTGAAGCGCACCGCTTTCATCGTGTAGGCCACGGAGGTCGGATACAGATGGGCGCCCTCCAGGCTCGAGCACGCCCCCACACTCACGACCGTGCTGTCCCCTCGGACAGCGAGAACACAGCCTTGCGCGGTCCGGCCCAGGCCCATGAAGGCGCCCCCCAGGCCCATCGTCGCCGTGCCATTGGAGAAGAGGGACAGGCCGTTGTTGGTGGCCACGCCGAACTCGGTGCGCGACCACACCTCCACGGCCGAGGGCGTCCCCGGAACGCTCTTCACCTGCCAATCCGCCCACGCGGATGAGGACACGAGCAGAGTCAGGCTGAGGATCCACGCGCGCACGCTCGACTCCGTCCCCTAGTAGGCCACTTCCGCCCGAAGGTAGAGGCGCCCCTGATCATCCGATGAATCCGCCTGGAGCCCCAAGCCATGGAAGCCCAGCAGTGTGTAACCCGCGGCAACACGCAGCCGCTCGTCCGTCCGCCAGGCCACTTCCACTCGGTAGGATTCCAATCCTTCGCTGTCAGGCGATGACGTGCGCCGTGCCACCTCGCCGGCCACTTCCAGCCCTCCAACCACCCGGACCGAGGGGCGCAACGTCCCCGTCCAGACCCAACGCACGGAGTCGCCCAGGCTGGAGCGCCCCGCATGCAGCCCCGCCGCGACGGAGAGCCGGTCTCCCAGGCGCAAGGCCGGCATGAGCGACAGCACGTCGAGGCCACGGTCGCCAAAGGCCTCGCGCTCACCGGGCAACAGCTCGTGCGTGAAGCCATAGCGCGCCATCACCACCCAGGGCCCCGGTCGCCACGCGAGCGCGGCGAAGCCCTCCACGAAGCGAGCCTCCAGTCCCGCCCGGCCCGCCGTGCGGCCCCAATCCAAGCGGCCCGAGGCAGTGACATCGCGAGACAGCCGGGCCTCCGTCGCCAGCGCCAACACGAGCTGCGTGCGGTCCACCAGCGTGGGGTCTCCGCGCGCGGGCGTGCCCTTCTCATGTCGGACTTCGGCACGCAGGTCCGCGCGCACGCGCTCGCGCAGCCAGCGCGCATCGACGGCGCCGACATCGCGCGTGAGGTCGCTGGGGGTATCGAGCGGGTGGCGCACACCGCGCTCGTAGCGAGCCCCCACCTCAAGGCCCTCCAACACCCGATGTCGGAAGCCCATCGCGCGAGCGAGCCGCACCGCGTTGGCATCGTGCGCGCCGACGTCCTCCACGAACACGGCCGTCGAGCCGTCGATGTCGGTACGAGCACCCGAGACGGCGCGGCCCTCTCCGAAGTCGGGGCCGTCCACATCCACCGAATATCCGCCGTAGTAGGTGTCCGGCCCACGCTGCACGCGCGCATCCAACCAGGCCTGCGGCCCCAGCTTCGGACCCCAGCCGCCGCGAACACCGACCGCCGCGTCTCGCGTCAACTCCACGTCCACGCCCGCGGACGAGAACGTGTCGTTCACTCGGCCGGGACCCTCGCCGCGATCCACCAGCATCTGGCGATGGCTCGCGGACACAGACACGCCCCGCGCGACTTGCAGCCGCCCGGATACGCCCGCGGACGTGCGCCCACCGGAGAGCAACGGTCCCTCACCCGCGATCTCCGTGGCGCGCAGCCAGCCATCCCGAGCCTCCGCGCGCACCTCCCACCCATCGCCCACGTAGCCCACGCCCACGCCGAGCGTCCGCGCCCCGAAGTCGCCATCCTCGAAGGGCAGGCGCGGATCCGCCGAGCGGCGATCATCTCCCAGCAAGGTCAACCGCAGCGGCCCCACGGGCTGGGTCGCGCGCAACGAAAGCTGACGGAAGCGCGCGGCATCGAAGTGCGCGCCATCCGAGAACCCTCGCGAGCGCTGCCGGAACGAAACGTCCAGCGAACCCCCATGCATCAACGGCCCGGGCCCTCGCACGCGCAAGCCCACCGCGCCACCCGAGTCATCGAGCACGAGCCCAGGACGCAGGAACGAAAGCCCACCGTCATCCGACACGCCGAAGTCCAGCGGCGCCACCGCGACGCCGCGACTGGACGCCACCTCGGCCACCAGGGTGTATGCGCCCACGAGCGACGTCGCCTGTCCGGACACGAGCTGGAACGGCGAGCCCTCGCGACGCTCCCGCACCGCGGAGACGCCCAACCGAGTCGCGCCCCACCGCCCCCACGCCTCGCCACCTACTGCGTCGCGCGAGGCACCCGCCTGGAGCGCCGCGTAGTCCGCCACCAGCACCGGCTCCGGAGACTGAACGAGCGCATCCGTGCGCAGCAGCGATGCGCCGAAGAGGAACGACAACGGACGGGCGAGCAGGATGCGACCCGCGAATGCATCGATGTCGTAGTCGCGCCCGCGCACGAGGTGCTGTTCGGCCACGGGCAGTCCCGTGACGCCATCGCGCAGCTCCACGCGAAGCACTTCCGAACCCTCGGCCACCACCCCGCCCAGGTAGTACAGGCTGCCGCCCGTGGCGCGCAGCTCCTCATGGGCAGGCACCGCCGTCACACCCAGGGTCGGATCCGCCAGTCCCCCCGCGAACACGTTCAACCCGGCGACCACCGGGCCCTCTCCCGTGCTCAGCTCCGCGTAAGGACCAAACAGAGGCCGGTGATAGCGCCCCACCTCGCGGTCCATCTTGAGCGCGCGATAGGAGCCCAGGCCCACCCGACCATAGTCATCGTGACGGACCTCCAGGCGCAGGCGCCCCTCGCTGGGATTGGGCGTCAACGAGACCGAGTCATCCCCCCACTCCGCTGGCGTCAGGTCAGGATCCAGTGCGCGCTCGAAGCGCTCGGGGACGCGGGGGCGGAGCCAGTCAGAGGCCTCGGCGGAATGCAGCGCGCGGAAGTCCGTGTCGCGCAGCTCCAACTCACCCACCAGGCGGAGCCGTCCCCACCGCGCCTCGGCATGAGCCGCGCCGCGCCCGCGAAGCTGCACGTCTCCAGTGCTCGGCGACAGGCTGGCTTCCAGGTCCAACAGCCCCACGGCGAACGGCTGCGCGGCCGCGGTGAGGGTGACCGTCTCGTCGCGCGTGGGCTCACCGGGACGCTGCCAGCTCAGCTTCACCGCGTTCGCGCCGGGGACCAGGTGCACCGGCAACTCCGCCGAGCCATCGGGCCCGAGCACCACCTCGCCACGCGATGAACTCACGCGCGTCCCAGGCGCGCCCTCCACGCGGACGCTCGTGAAGCCGCTCGCCACCGGCGCCTCACCCTCGGCCGGGAGCCGCAGCGCGCCCGACGGATCCAACGCGCGAGGAATCACCAGCCAACCCGTGGGACCGCGACGCACCAACTCCACGCGCTGCCGATAGAAGCGCACCCCGCCCTCGCGCGCCGTGACGGTGACGGCGAGGACGTTCTGGCCCGGCTGGAGGGGAACCATCACCCACCAGCTCCCGGACGCATCGACCTCGGCCTCGGTGCCCGCCACCGTGACGCGATCTCCAGGCCGCGCACGCCCCGCCACGAGGAAGCGCAGCCCATCGACCGTGACTCGCGCCTCGGGAGGCGTGCGCGAATAGGACAGCGTCGTCGGAGGCGCGGGCGCGCCGCGCATGCTCACCGCGAAGTCCTGGAGCGCCACCGCGCCCCAAGGCAGCTCGACCGTGGCGCCCCGAGGTGTCACCACGCTGGAGACCGGGAGGCTGCGGGGATCGACGCGCATCCGGTGGCGCCCGGGA
Source organism: Myxococcaceae bacterium JPH2 (assembly GCA_016458225.1). Lineage (NCBI taxonomy): Bacteria > Pseudomonadati > Myxococcota > Myxococcia > Myxococcales > Myxococcaceae > Myxococcaceae bacterium JPH2. The sequence continues at coordinate 93,723 of JAEMGR010000041.1, forward strand.
CGCAGGTGCACTCCACCCGTCGCGTCGGGGCTCCGGCTGTCCACGGCCGTGAGGTGGTAGCGGCCCTCGGCGTCCGTGAGGACCTCGCGCCCCGTGTCCAGCACGACGCGCACCTCCGCGACGCCCGGCTCCTCAGGGCTACAGCGGCCATCGCCATCCAGGTCCCGGCACACGCGGCCCGCGAGCGTCGAGGCCAGCGAGGGGACCTCCGCGCCAGGCCGCTGCGCCATCGCCACCATGGGCCCCCACACGAGCACCAGCAGGGCCCAGCGCAGCAATCTCGCCAGGGCCGCGCTCATGGCCGCACCTCCTCCAACGCCGTCACGCCCGTATCGACATCCGCGACCGAGACGGTGACCGCGCCGCGCGCGCCGCCCACGGTGAAGCTGTGACGACCTTCGCGCTCCGACTCGGCCTCGCGCGCGCCCGCGGACAGCGACACATGCACCGGCCGCGAGGGCAACACCCGCCCCTTCGCGTCCTCCACCCAGTACGTGACGCGTGCGCCCTCCACGCGGATCCGCACGTTGACAGGCAGCGGCGGCCCCAGCGTCACCGCGCGCGAGACAGCTCCCGGCGACAGCGGCGGTGCAGCGGGGAACACCGGCCCCGACGGGCCCAGCACGTACACCGTGGCGCCGAGCCCCGGCCACACCGCGTGCTGGACCTGAAGCGTCCCGGGCCGAGCCGGGCCCAGCTCCACGGTGCCATCGTCCCCCGTCACCCGCGTCTCCGGGCCCATGCGCAACCGCTGCCCTGGCACCGGCAGCCCCGCCAGGTCCGCCACGCCCGCGAACAGCACACCCTCGCGCAACCACACGGACAGGCGCGCGGGCTCCGACCCCTGCGGCCCCAAGGCGTGAGCCACGACCTCGCCGCGCGTCACCTCCCCGGAGTCCGGCAGCGACCACGTGGCGCGGAAGGTCCCCGCCGGTCCCTCCGTGATGGGGCTCAGCGCGCCCACCGGCACCTTCACCGCGACCTGGGCCGCGGGACGCGCGCGCTCCAAGGCATCCCGCGCCGTCACGGTGACCTGGGCCTCACCACCGTAGTGCACGAGCGGCTCGGACACCTCCACGGCCACCGAGGCCACGGGGCCCTGGACGAGCTGCAGGGGTCGCTCCTCGCGAGACTCCGCGCCGCGCTGAGGCCACGACGCCTCGATGACTTCATCGGTCGCCAACACCCGGGGCGCGGTGTAGCGCCACTCGAGCACGCCGTTCGGATCGCGACGCGGCCCCTCGAGCTGACCATGCCGAGCCCGCGCCACCACGCGCGCATCCGCCACGGGACGGCCCAGCGGATCACTCGTGGCGCATAGCAAGCGGGCCTGCGCGACGCCATCCGCGGGGAGGCGCTGGGGATGGAGCACGCACGCCAGCCCATCCGTGGGCGGCAGCATCAGGTCGATGGGCATCCGGCGCACGTTGCCCACGCGGTCCACGACCTGCCCCTTGCCGAAGCGGTGTCCCGGCGGCACGACGATGGGCAGGCGGAAGCGACCATCGGTGCCCGCCGCGACAGGACCGAAGCGCGTGCCGGCGATCTCCACGGAGATCTGCGCATCGGGCTCGGTGGTGCCCGGCAGCTCCACCGACGCCGCCAGCGGCACCAGCACCTGCCCGTAGGCGCCATGGACGGACTGCGGATGAGGCCACGCGGAGAGGGCCACCAGGATGGCCACCTCGGGGTAGCGCGTGTCCGGCAGGACATAGCGCGCGGTGTACTCGCCCGGGCCCGTGCGGCGGAGTCCTTCCACCTGTCCCGCGCTGGCGTGCAACACGGGAGGCGCGCCGCTGTCATCCGGGGTGCCATCCGGGCGCAGCAACCGCACGGCGAGCACTGCATCCGTGTCGCGGCCCTTCACGGGAGCAGGCGGAGTCAGCGCGAGCTGGACGCGCGCGGCCGGAGGGCCCACGGCATAGCGCGCCACCGCGTCCTCGCCGTGGTCCCGCGCCTTCAGCACCACCTCGCGCGAGCCCGGAGTGGGGACGACCGTGAACGTGCGCAGGGGGGGCACGTCGGGGCCTGGCCGAACCACCGCGCCCTCCGCCGTCACGGACGCCGAGGCTGCGGACACCGGCGCGCCGTCCGCCCCACGCCGCGCCAACGCCACGACGAAGCCCTCGGGCGGCACAGCGGACGTTGGCCCGAGGAGATCGAGCGTGTCCGCCCAGGCCGGGGCGCAGAGCAGCAGGAGGACTGGAACGAAATGTTTCAGGGCTGGCTGACTCTACAAGGCACCGGCTTGGGCGACCGAACTTCTTTCACCCTCTCCGGAGCGCCGCCCCCGTGGGGATCCGCCGTGAGCGGATCAGCGCCGCGAGCACGAGCAGCACGCCGGACAGCGTCAGCGAACCGCCCCCCGCGCTGCACCCCGTTCCCGCCGCCATGCCGCGCACCGGCCCCTCGCGCACGAAGACGGACGAGGGCACCGCGGACGCCGTCGCGGAAATCACCGGCACCGACTCAGCCACCACGCGCGTCCCCACCACGGTGCTCGCTCCCGAGGGCGCCGTCTCGGTGAGCTGTGGCCGCTCGCACACCTCGCCCGGCGGCCCGTACGCGCGGATCCGGAACGAGCTGCCCGCCTTGCCGGAGATGAGCGCGGCCAGCGAGTTGTTCCCCGCCAGCGCCACCGACTTGGCCACGAGCGCCACGCTCTGCTTGAACTCCGAGGGGTCCACCACGGGGTTGTTGGAGATCCACACCCAGCCGGACGTCGCGCGCTCGCCATTGAAGCCGTTGTCCACGCACAGCACGCCCTGCCCCGAGCCACCGAAGCCCAGCGACACCGCGTTGGGCTGCCCCGTGGTGCGCGCCACCTCCATCGAAGCCAGCAGCGGCCACGAGCCGGACAGCTGACACACCTGCTCCGGCGTCGCCTTCGCGTCGGGCGCGGGGTGACACTGGGGTTCGCGCGGGAGCTTGAAGCTGAAGGCGCGCACGTTGGAGTCGCCGTTCTCCGGCACGGCCCACACGACGTGCACCGTGCCATCCGACTCCACGCTCAAGTCCGTGAGGCTCTCGTTCGCGTCGGAGTCCGTCAGCCGGTAGAGCGTCTGCGTCTTCATGTCATACAGCACGATGTCGAAGTTGGGCGTCGGCGCCGTGGGGTCCTGCCGCTCGAAGGCGATGAGGTCCCCGCTGATGCTCGGGTTGGAGTCCGGGCCCGGCAGCGCGAGGCGCTGCTCGATGCCACCGCCCACCGGCTTCCAGTAGATGTCCCGCTCCGACACGCCGTTCACCGTGCGCGTGCTCGCGTAGACGATGACCTTCCCGTTGGTGTCGGGCTGCGACTCCTCGCCCTCGGCGCCCGTCACCTGGGTCGTCAGGTAGCCGCCCTTCGTGCTCGACGCCTGGTAGATGTCGCACTGCAGGCCGCGCGGATCACACTTCGTCCACACCACCACCGCGCCATCCGGGCTCACCGACGGGTCGCGATCCAACTGGAGATCATCCGTGAGCCGCGTCAGCGTGCCCTTCTGGAGATCGAACGCGGCGATCTCCGGCGCAATCGAGCTGCCGGTGTAGCCGAAGTCCTGCCACGACACCGTCGAGCCGCCGATCACCGCCGCGCGCCGGCTGCTGCCGACCTCGGGCGCCAGCTCCACCGGAGGGCCCTTGCTCGCCACATCGAAGGTGAAGATGGCGCTGGCGCTGTTCACACGGGTGAACACCACCGTGCTGCCGCTGATGTCCGACACGAAGTCGAACGCGCCGTTGTTGGGGATGCCCTCGTCCGCGCCGGACGTCAGGTCGTGAAACCGAATCTCGCTCGTGCCGCGTGACTCGCTGGTGTACGCGACCCAACCGCCGCTGACGTGGGGATCCGTCTGATCGCCCGGACCATTGTTGACGACAGTCGTGGTGCCCTGGAGGGACTGGTAGACCATACCCTCGGCGGATGCGAGCGCCGGAAGCAGGCCCATGAGAGTGGCGAGTGTCCGCAGCATCGGAAGCGACCTCCCGGTAGGACTCCGAGACGACGAACCCATGCCCGCACAAGGAACGGTGGGTCCGGGCGGTCCTTTCCCGGTGATCATCTCCCACGGCGGTCACGGCCGGCCGTACGTCAGGCCCCGCGGCTTTGCGCACCAGGACTTTCGTCCAGGATTGCCCTTGTACAGGAACGTCTTCGCACGAGTGTAGGGAGCCCTTCGACCAGGGGTCAAGGTGATTGCTCGTCCCCTGGCCGAGCAGGCTACGGACTTCCGCCCTTTGCAGACTTCCAGATGTCCTGGGTGTCTGGCCTCATCGCAGGAGGCGTCGTGTCCACGACGACGTCGTGTTTCTCCTCCTGTTTCGCGCCGCCCACGCCCACCGCGCGCACGTTCACGGTGTTGCGCCCCTCTTGGAGCACGACCTTCCGGGTGAAGCGACCTTCCGCATCGGGCGTGAGGAAGACGCCCTCGACGGCAACGCGGCTGCCGGGGTCCGTGCGGCCCGTGACGAGCAGCTCGCGCTTGCGTCGCTCGCGCTCCACGGGCCAGTCCACCTTCAGGAGCAGGCTGCTCGGCACGGGCGCGGGCTCGGTCGGAGCCTGACCCGGGCGGATCACGGACTGTTGTCCCGCGCGGACGATGACGACCTTGCCCTGGCCGAGCAGCGTCACTTCACCCTCGCGCGTGCCCACCGCCACGGTGCCCGCGCCGTTGTTGCTCATGGTGAACGTACCGGCGCCGGTGCGCGCCACGGCGTCGCTGCCGGCGGCCCGCACCTCGAACGTGTGGCGCTGTCCCGGACGCACCATCGCGGTGGCCATACCGTTGCCCAGCAAGATGCGCGACAGCGAGTCCGTCAGCTCCTCCACGGAGACCTCGGTGCTCGGCTCCAGGTGGACCTCCACGGACTCGTTGCCCAGGAGCACCACCGAGCCCCCTTCGAGCGTGCGCACCGCGTCCGAGGGATGCAGCGCCACACCGGGGCGCGCGGGCTCCCATGAGCCACCGCCGTGCCGCACTTCCACCGTGCCGGTCAGCTCGCCCACTTCCAGTTGAACGGGCTTCTTCTCCACTGGACGCGCCACGGGAGGAGGCGGCGGAGGAGGCGGCGGCGCGGGCGGCTCACGAAGGAATACGAACCACCCCACCGGCAAGGCGGCCAGGATCAGCACCAGTCCGAGCAGGAACAGGATGGGGCGTCGGGTGGGGGGAGCGGCCATTCGGGCGACCTCGTTACCACACTCGCACGCGCGTCACGCTCGGGGAAGTCGCACGGTGAAGCACGCGCCCTGCCCCTCTTCCGAGCGCACCTCCAAGGTCCCTCCCGCCTCGGTGACGATGCGCCACGCCACGCTGAGTCCCAACCCCACGTTGGACCACACATCCTTGGTGGTGAAGAACGGCTCGAAGATGCGCGGGCGGATGTGCGGCGCGATGCCCTTGCCCGTGTCCTCCACCTCCAGGATGCAGGCGCCGTCTCGCGTCCCGGTGCGCAGCGTCAGCTTGCGGGTGGGCGACTTCATCATCGCGGTGCGCGCATTGGACAACAGCGCCAGCACCACCTGCGACAGATGTCCCGGGTCGGCCTTCACGCGAGGCAGGCCCGCGGTCAGCTCCGTGTTCAGCTCGATGCCCTCGCCCCGCGTCTGGTTCTCCGTGAGACTCAGCGCGTCGCGAATGACGGCGTTGAGGTCCACCGGCCGCAGGTCCGCGCGCTCGCGCTGCTGAGAGAAGCGCAGCAGGTTCTGGGTGATCTCCTTGCAGCGCTTGGCGCTCTGCTCAATCTTCCGCAGCGTGTCGACATCGGGGTCCGCGACGCTGCGATCCAACAGCAGCAACTGCACGTTGCCGAGGATGCCCGCCAGCGGGTTGTTGATCTCATGCGCGACGCCCGCGCCGAGCTGCCCCACCGCGGCCAGCTTCTGCGCCTCCAGCAACTGCGCCTGGGCCGCCTTGAGGTCGGACGTCGCCTCGTCCACACGCGCGCGCAAGTCGTCGTTCCATCGCAGCAGCCGCGCGCGAGCGGCCTCCAGCTCCGCGCCCATGCGATTGAACGTGGAGGCCAGCGCGCTGAGCTCGTCGTGGCCGGACACGCGCACGCGGCGGTCCAGCTCGCCACGCCCGTAGGCCTCGGCGCCCGCCACCACCTCCGCCAACCGCAGGTTGACGCGTCGGGTGAAGAGCCCGCCCAGCACGAGCAGCACGCCCAGCGCCGCGCCCACGGACACCAGCACCGTGCGCCGCATGGCCCGCACCGGCGCGAGCGCCGCGGACTCATCCACCGCGACAATGACATCCAGCCCCAGCCCTTCGGGCACGCGCGCCACGCTCACCCGACGCGCGAGCGCCTCGACCCGAAAGCTGTGCGCCACCTCCGGGCCCACGCTCGCGCCGAGCACGCGCCCCAACTCGGGCTCGAGCGGACCCATCCGTCGCGCCGGATCCGAGCTGGCCAGCACGCGCCGGTCGCCATCCACCAAATCCAGGCGCGCCATCGAGTCCGCCGCGCGCCGCCGCAAGAGCGCCTCCAACTGGGTGAAGACGACCTCCGCGAGCGCGAACGGAGCCCCCTCGCCGTCCGCCAGCTTCACCGCCACGGCCATCGCGGCCCGACCACTGCGCGCGTGCACGTAGGCGCTGCCCAGCGCGGCCTGGCCCTTGCCACCTCCGCGCAGCGGCTGCACCGGCACGGAGCGAACGAGCTGCGTGAGGCCCGAAGGATCGAACCCGGGGTGCCCGCCCACGGACTGCTCGCGATACACCGCGTTGCCCAACGGATGCCCTTGCGCGTCCAGCTTGAGCACCGCGCTCACCGTGGGGGATTGACCGTACAAGAGCGCCAGGCCGCCCCGAGACTCCTCGGCGGTGGCGCGCTCCCAATCAATCATCTCCGCCGAGCGGGCCAGCCCGTTGACGACCTCCATCAAGCTGGTGGCGACGGCCTCGGCGGTGGCGGCGGCGAGCGCGCGGTGCTCGGCGTCGATGCGCGCGGCCAGCTCCGCCTCGGCGCGTGACAACAACAGGAAACCGACGGCGGCCAAAGGAAGCACCGTCGCGGCGAGCATGAAGAGGACCAGTTGCTGGTAGAGCCTCACCCGGCCACGGACTGTACCACCCGTTCGCGGTCATTCCGCAGGAAGACCGACCCGAGGATGGCCTTCGCCTGCTTCTTCATGTCCGCTGCCCGACGGGCCAGCTCGGCGTGGTCATGCGACACGCCGTCTGTCATCACCGCCACCACCGACACGCTCATGATGGGGAAGCGACGCTTCTCCCCGAAGCGATCCTCCGCTTCGATGTGGCCGCGCTCGCGATCCTGTCGGTCGTAATACAGCGGGATGATGCGGTCGAAGGTCTCGATGGTCCGCTGGCAGATGCGGTCCACGGACTCCGGCGAGGTGATGAAGACAAAGTCGTCCCCCGCCACGTGACCCAGGAAGTCTCCTGGCGCGCCCTCCTGCTGGAAGATCTCCCGCATCAGGTCGCCCGTCTGCCGCACCACGCCATCCGCCTTCGCGAAGCCGTAGTAGTCGTTGTAGGCCTTGAGGTTGTCCAGGTCGAGGTAGCAGAAGGCGAACGGCCGCCGCGCCGACAACCGCCGCTGCACCTCGCGCTCGATGGCGGTGGAGCCCGGCAACTGCGTGGTGGGCGACGACGACAGCTCCTGCTCCTTGCGGCGCAGCACACTCTCCACGCGAGCGCCCAGCTCCAGCGCGTCGAACGGCTTGGTGAGGTAGTCGTCCCCGCCGAGCTTGAGCGCGCGCACCTTGGAGGACGTCTCCGCCCGCGCGGAGATGAAGATGACCGAGATGTGTCCGCTGGCGCGCTCGGCCTTGATCTCTTCCAAGAAGAGGAAGCCGTCACCATCCGGCAGCGTCACATCCAGGAGGATGACGTCGGGCCGGCGCTCGCGCAATCCTCGGCGCGCCTCCTCGAGCGATGCGGCCACCGCGACATCGAAGCCGATGCCCTCCAGCACCTCGCGGCAGATGGAGGCGATCTTCGCGTCGTCGTCCACCACCAGCACGCGTCCATGCGGTGCGCCCGCGCTGCCGCGCACCAGCGAGTCCACCGTGGCCAGCAGCTTGTCCGCCGCCAGCGGGCGCACGAGGAACGCGTCGGCACCCGCGCGGAACGCCCGCTGGCGCTCGTCGAACGCGGAGGTGAGCAACAGCGGCGCGCGGCGCGTCTCCGGATCATGCCGGAGGATCTCCGCCAGCCGCAGCCCCTCCACGTCCGGCAGGCGCACGGACACGAGCACCACGTCCGGATGCGTGTTGCGCGCGGCGCCCAGTCCCTCTTCGGCCGTCACCGTCAGCCGGACGTCGTAGCCACGCGCGCCCAGCAGCGCCTTGATGATGTGACCGACCTCGGGCTCACCCTCGATGACGAGCACCTTGCCGCGCTTGACGTCGGTGGGCTTCGGCTGCGGGTTGATCTCCAGGGACTCCGCGCCCATCAACTCGTGCGGCGGCTCGGTGGGCAGCACCGCGATGAAGCGGACGCCATCCGGGCACGGCTCACACCAGATGCGCCCGCCGTGGGCCTCCACGATGTTGCGGCAGATGGCCAGCCCCAGGCCCGTGCCGCGCACGGTCCGATTGGCCGCGGTGCGCGCCTGCTCGAAGCGATCGAAGATGCGCTCCAGGCTGCTCTCCGCGATGGGCTCGCCGCTGTTCCAGCACGACAGCACCACGTAGCCTGGGAGGCTCGAGGTCGCGCGCAGCTCCACGCGCACCTCGCCGCCCTCGGGCGTGAACTTCACCGCGTTGTTCAGCAGGTTGTTGAGCACCTGGTTGATGCGGTTCGGATCCGCCACCGAGCGCAGCGGGTGCTGTGGCAGCACCGGCACCACGCGCACGCTCTTCTCACCGAAGGCGGGCCCGTACTTCTCCACCACGCGGTGCACCAGCTCTTCCAGGTACACCACCTCGAAGTTCATCCGCAGCCGGCCCTTGGCGAACTTCGACAGGTCCAGCAGGTCATCCACGATGCCGTTGAGCTTCTCCGTGGAGTCCTTGGCCAGGGACAGGTAGCGGCGCTGCCGCTCGTTGATGTCCCCCGCCATGAAGTTGAGCACCAGGTCCAGGGCGCCGGTGATGGACGTGAGCGGCGTGCGCAGCTCGTGGCTCACCATGGAGACGAACTCGTCCTTGCGCTCCTCCAACCGCTTCTGCTCGGTGATGTCGCGCAGCACCACGCACACGCCGCGCAGCGTGCCGCGCGCGTCGCTCACCGGGGTGACGGTGGTCTGCACGTGCCGCTCGAAGAGGACCACGTCCTCGCGCAGCACCTGGCTGCCGCTGTATTCCCAGCCGCGCACCAGTTGGAACGGCGCGAACCCCAGCCGCTCCTCCATCATCCGGCTGGTCAGCTCCGCGGGGTCCTCTCCCGCGCGCAAGAGGCGGCGCGCCGCGGGGTTCATCACCACGATGTCGTTCTTCTCGTCGGTGAGCACCACGCCGTCCGCCATGGACTCCACCATCCGCTCCATGCGGTGGCGGGCCTCCTCCTCGGCCGAGCGCAGCGACTGGATGGCGTCCGCCGTCTGATTGGCGAGCACGTCCAGGAGCACGCCGTCGTCCTCGGTGAAGACGTTGGGGCGCTGAGAGAAGAGCGACAGCATGCCCACGGGCCGGCCGCCGGCCATCAGGTTCACCGTGAGCTGGCTGGCGTAGATGGCGGGCGCGGTGGCGTCCTGCGTGGTGGTGCCCGCCACGCGGGTGATGACGCGGTCCTCGGGGAGCAGGAGCCCGCTGCTCTTGCGATAGGCGCCGAGCATGGACTCCTTGACGCCCAGGAGGGCCTGCTCGCCCACCGTGCCCATGCAGCGCAGCCGCAGCGATGCGCCGCGCGAGCCGTCCGGGGCAATGAGCGCCGCGCCGCAGTCGTAAGGCAGGATGCGCGCCACGGCGGTGAGCACGCGGTCGATGATGGCGTCGTAGCTGGCCGGATCATTCGCGCTCGCGCGGCTGACTTCGTACAGGACGAAGAGCGCTTCCACTCGCTGGTGGAGCTGCCGGAGCAACCGCTCCTTGTCGCGCTTGAGCTGGGCGAACTCCACCGCGTTCTTCACGGTGATGAGCAGGTCGTTCACGTCCCAGGGCTTGGTGACGTAGCGGTAGACCTGGCCCTGGTTGATGGCCGCGATGAGGTCCTCCGGGTCCGTGTAGCCCGTGAGGAGGATGGTCGTGACGTCGATTCCCTCGCCTCGCGCCGTGGTGACCAGCTCGATGCCCGTCATCTCGGGCATGCGCTGGTCCGTGACGAGGACGTCCACCGTCTCGCGCCGCAGCAGTTCCAACGCCGCGCGTCCGGAGGTGGCGGTGAGGACGCGGTACCGACGCGAGAACATCCGGGTGAGGATGTCCAGGACGTCGGCCTCGTCGTCGACGAAGAGCAACGTGTGGCGGAGATCGGACAAGGCGGCCAGAATTGTACGCTGAGTTCGTCACCGCTCCTCAACATGTGAGAAACGCGGACGTTGGGTGCTCACCCTGGGTGCGGGTGGCAGCACTGAACGCATTGACTCTACACGTATGTTCAGGGAGCATGGAGCACTGAAAGCTTGTTGCCTGGGTACTCGCACGTCCGCGTGCCCAGCGAGCAAGGGAGTGCGGCATGGAAGAGCTCACCGACCGCCAGCGCGAAATCCTGGCCTTCATCGTCAAGGAGACAGAGGTCCGCGGCTTCCCTCCCACCATCCGGGAGATTGGGGAGCACATGGACATCCGCTCCACCAACGGGGTGAACGACCACCTGAAGGCCCTGGAGCGAAAGGGCTACCTCAACCGGGGAGAGCAGCAGAGCCGCTCGCTGGTGCCGACCAAGCGGGCTCGCCTGCTCTTGGGGCTCGGGGTCCGCAAGGACGCCGGCATGGTCGAGATTCCCCTCTTGGGCAAGGTGGCCGCCGGTCTTCCGGCGCTCGCCCAGGAGAACATGGAGGACTCGGTCAAGATCGACAGCTTCCTCCTGGGAGGCGTCAACGGCCGCGAGGTCTTCGCCCTGCGCGTCAAGGGACAGTCGATGATTGACGACGGCATCTACGACGGGGACTACCTCTTCGTGAAGAAGACGCCGGCCGCGCAGCCTGGGGAAATCGTCGTGGCGCTCATCGAGGACGAGGCCACGGTGAAGCGCTACTACCCGGAGGGCGAGCGCATCCGCTTCCAGCCGGCGAACGCCACCATGCAGCCCATCTACGTGAGCCGCACGGACTTCCGCTCGACCATGATTCTGGGTCAGGTGGTGGGCGTGTACCGCAAGCTCCAGGGCGGGCGCGCGTAGCACCCGCGGGCGGGCGTCACGGACACTTCGTGACGCCGCCATCCCCCGCGGTCGTCACACGGGCACAGGCCGCCTTCTGGGTGGCCACGTCCTTCACGTCCTTCGCCATCCGCGCGGTGGTGAGCTGAAGCTCCACGTCCTTGGCGTGGTCCGGCTCCGCGCTGAGGCTGGAGAGGATGCGCAGCGCGTCCGCCTTGCGTCCCAAGGTGGACAGCAGGTTGGCCAGCTCCATCAGCTCGCGCACGTCCGAGCCGGAGACGGTGTCGAGCGCCAGCTTCAGCTCATCCTCGGCGGCCTTCCGGTCCTCGCGGGCGAGGTGCAGCCGGGCCAGCGCCACATGCACCACGGCGCGGTCCTTCACACGCAGGGACTCGCGATAGGACGCCAGGGCGTCGGCGGACTTGCCGAGCCGGGTCTGGATCTCCCCCACCAGCTCCCAGAGGGTCGGGTCGCGCGGCGCCTTGCTGGCAGCCTCGCGGTAGGCTTCGACAGCCTCGGGGAGGCGCGCGGCGCGGACCAGCTCATCGCCCAGCGTGGTGAGCAACTCCGCCGAGCGCACGCCCTGGTCCACGGCCTTCTTGGCGGTCGCGAGCACGTCCTCGTGACGCCCCTGCTTCGACAGCACGTCCACGGCGCGCATCAGCAGCGGGGACTTCTCCGCGTCCGGCGCGGACTCCGAGGCGAGGCGGAAGTGGCGGACGGCGTCGTCGGGCTGGTTGCGCTTGACGTCCAGCTCGCCGAGCTGCTCCAGCGCGTTGAAGTCGTGCGGGTACAGGGCCAGGGCCCGGCGCAGCGCGCTCTGCGCCTCGTCGACGCGGCCGAGCTGCGCATGGATGAAGCCCAGGCGGCTCCAGTTGGTGGAGCGCTTGGGGTCCATCTTCGCGGCGGTCTCGAACTCCTTGAGCGCGTCGTCGAGGCGGCTCATGGACAGGTAGACCTCGCCGCGCGCGGCGGGCAGGCGCGGATCATCCGGGAGGATCTGCTTCACCTCGTTGAACGAGAGCAGCGCGGCCTCGAAGTTGCCCTGGAGGTACTCGGCCGACCCCTTGATGTAGAGGCCCTCGGCACGGTCCTTCGGGTCGATGGTCGGGGTCTCGTTGCAGGCGGTGCTGGCCAGCAGGGCGAGGAGCGGCAGGGCGCGCAGACGCGGGAACATGGAGGCTCCGAAACTCAGAAGTGATACGCGATGCCAGCGTTGACGTCGAGGTTGAGGCCGTCACCCAGCCCACCGTCCGCGAGGCCAAGCACTGCCTGCGCCAGGTTGGTGCCCAGCTCGAGCTGGAGTCCGACGTGGCCCGCGATGAGGTACTCGGCGCCCAGGAAGCCCACGACCGTGGGCAGAGGGCCCGTGTTCTGGAAGATGCCGAAGTCGCCGAAGGACAGCTGCACGCCCAGGCCGAAACCCCAGTAGGGCCGCAGCGAGGACTCCAGGCGGTGATAGTGGCGCGCGCCCAGGACGCTCGGGAGGATGTTGATGCGTCCCTCGCGCCCTTCCCCATTCGAGCGCACCAGTGAGAAGCCCACCTGGAGAAAGCCTTGCCACTCGGGGTGGAACCAGTACCCCAGCTCCAGGTCCACGCCTGGGTTCAGGGACGCCAGCTTGTCGATGAAGCTGTTGTTGATGCGCAGCCCCAGCGTCAGTCCGCCGCCCGGCGCGGAAGGCGAGCCCCCCAAGAGCGGCCGAGCCACGGGAGCGCCGCCAGGATTGAGCAGCGCGGCGGACAGCTCGTCCGCGACGGCCTCGGCCATGCGCAGGAGCGCCGCGGTGTCGGACGCCTCGGCGCGAGGCTTGGCGAGGCTGCGTCCACTCACCGTGTCCATCAAGCTGGTGGTGAGGAGGAACTGACTGCCGAAGCGGTCGATGCGCCCGGTGACGACGTAGCGCGCGCCCACGAGTGAGGACAGCTCCTGGAGACAGCCACTGCCCTCCTTGCACGCATCGCCCAGGAGCTGGCGCTGGCGCTCGGCATCGAGGACGGCCTGGATGTCCCGCTGTCCCACGACGCGCAGGCGGGGGGACTCCGCGAGGCGACTGGCCACGAGCGAGGTGATTCCGGGCGCGACGTCGCGTGCGGCGGGGTTGGACTCGAGCGGCAGCATCGCCGTGGTCAACGGCTGTACGGCCTCGGTCGCTCCGGTGGCCTTGCCCGCCTCGTGAGTCTCCACGACAGGCGGAATGGATGGGGCGGCGGCGTGCTCCGGGCCAGAGGGACTGGACTCCTCGCCCTCCGGAGCAGCGGGCACGGACTCCGAGACGGGCTGGGGGGGAGCAACCCTCACGGGCGCCGGGGCAGGCGTCTCCGCGACGGGCGCTGGAGTCGATGCGCCCCGCGCCCAGGTGGGCACGGCCAAGATGGCGAGCAGGCAGACGGGCAGCGGGAGGAGGCGCGGCACGCGCGACACTCTACCCTCCCCCGGCCCGGCGCCCAGAGGGCGGTGGCGCACTCGCCACGAAATCGCTCGGTGAAAAAGGGGGCAGTAGGCTTGGGCGCCTTCTTCCGCCCGAACTCCCGTGACCACTCCCAGCGCTGTCTCCCGTCACTTGCCGGGGCTCGATTTACTTCGAGGCCTCGCGATTCTCCTCGTCATCACGTGGCACTACCCGAAGGGCGGGGCCCCCGACGCGTTCCTCACGCTCTCCAAGGTGGGTTGGACGGGCGTCGAGCTGTTCTTCGTGCTCAGCGGCTTCCTCATCGGTGGCCAACTCCTCGAGCCCGTGGCACGTGGAGAGACGCCGTCCCTGAGCCGCTTCTATCTGCGCCGCGCCTTCCGCATCCTGCCGAGCTTCTGGGTGGTGCTGGCCGTCTACCTGTTCCTGCCCGCGCTGCGCGAGCGCACCCTGGTGACGCCCGCGTGGCGCTTCCTGACCTTCACCCAGAACTTCGGACTGCACTTCAACGCGTTCTCCCATGCGTGGTCGCTGTGCGTGGAGGAGCACTTCTATCTGGTCCTCCCGCTGCTCGTGCTGGCGCTGCGGCGTGCTCGGGCGAGCCACGTCCTCGTGGGCTCCGGGGTGCTGATGGTGCTCGGGGCCGTGGTCCGCGGCGTCCTGTGGCAGCGCTTCTTCGCGAACGTGGAGGAGTCCGCTCCCGTGTGGAACGACTACGACACGCTGCTCTACTACCCGACCTATGCACGCCTGGATGGCCTCACGTGTGGCGTGCTGCTCGCGCTCGCGCGCGTGTACCGTCCCGCGCTGTGGGCCCGCGTCACCGGCACGCCATGGGTGCCTGGTGCGCTGGGCTTCGCGAGCCTCGCGCTGGCGGCCTGGGTGGGGGCGGATCGCGCCTCGTGGGAGTCCACCGTGTTCAGCTTCCCGCTGTACTCGTTGGGGTACTCCTGCGTGCTGGTGGCCCTGGCCAGTCCGGCGGCATCACGCATCCTCGGCCGCGTGCCGGGGCTCCAGTTCTTCGCGACGCTCGCCTTCACCATCTACCTCACGCACAAGATGGTGGTTCACGCCGTTCATGATGCGCTCGCGCCCCATGGGCTCGGGGCCTATGACGTCGTGACGGTCCTCGCGTGCGCACCCGCCATCCTCGCGACGGCGTGGCTCCTGCATCGGATTGTCGAGCGCCCCATGCTTCGCATGCGAGAGTCCTTCGAGCGCGCCGTTGGTCTCGCACGCCTGCCCCCACTTGGAACCCCTGCTTCCTGATCGAGGTCCCCATGTCCCCGTCCGCTGGTCGCTCCGCGTTCCTCTTCGCCCTCCTGGGGCTCGTGTGCCTCCTGCCCCGAACCGGCGGAGCCCAAGGAGCACCGCGTCCCCGGGCTCGGGACCTGGGCATTCCTTTCGGCGGGCAGTCGGGGCCGCTGGACGCCATCACGGACGTGCCCGGCGTGGAGGTCGGGCACGTCACGCTCAAGGCCGGCAAGGTGCGCTCGGGAGTCACCGCCATCTTCCCGCTCGGACGCGACGCGGTGGCGCGTCCGGTCTTCGCGGCGACGCACTCGCTCAACGGCAGCGGGGAGATGACCGGCACGCTGTGGATCAAGGAGTCCGGCCTGCTGTCGGGGCCGGTGATGCTCACCAACACGAACGGCATCGGCGCGGTGCGTGACGGCGTGATTGCGTGGGCGCAGCAGCGCGACCTCGCTTGGGACCTGGGCCTGCCCGTGGTCGCCGAGACATGGGACGGCTTCCTCAACGACATCGACAGCTTCCCCGTGAAGCGCGAGCACGCGCTCCAGGCCATGGACGCGGCTCGCCCCGGCCCCGTGGCGGAGGGCTCGGTGGGCGGCGGCACGGGGATGATCTGTCATGGCTTCAAGGGCGGCATCGGCACCGCCTCGCGTCAGCTCCCGGACGACGCGGGCGGATACACCGTGGGCGTGCTGGTGCAGTGCAACTACGGCAGCCGACGCCTGCTGTCCGTCGCGGGTGTTCCCGTCGGCGAGGAGCTGGCGGACCTGCTCCCCTGCTACACCGGCGATATCGCGCCCAAGGGCCAGTTCACCGCGAAGCTGCGTCCGTGCTCGCAGCGGGCCAGCACCGGAGCGCCCCTGCCCGAGGGCCAGGGCTCCATCATCGTCGTGGTGGCCACGAACGCGCCGCTGCTCCCGCATCAATTGGAGCGCCTCGCGCACCGCGTTCCGCTGGCCATCGGCAAGATGGGCGGGCTGGGTGAGAACTACTCGGGCGACATCTTCCTCGCGTTCTCGACGCAGGCCGCGAGCCCGCCCACCGGGGCACCGGTCGCGACCGTCAGCATGCTCGACCACGAGCGGATCAACCCGCTGTTCGAGGCCACGGTGCAGGCCACCGAGGAGTCCATCCTCAACGCGATGCTCGCGTCCGACACCATGACGAGCGCCCAGGGCACTCGTGTGTATGGCTTGCCCGTGGACCGTTTCGTCGGCGTGATGAAGAAGCATGGGCGCCTGAAGGACGCGCCCGCCCCGACGCCGCGTTGAGTCCGGCGCCACCGCGGCGAGGGCCGTTTGCTCGGCCCCGCGCGGCGTTCAGCACCGCCAGGGAGCGAGCGGCTCACACCGTCTCGCGCAATCCCTCCTGAAGCGACTCCAGCAGCCCGGGAGGGTCCCCCCTGCGAAGGGCCGCGATGCCGGCCTCGAAGTCCGCGCGAGCACCGACCCCGTCCCCAGCGCGAGCGCGCAGAACGGCCCGCGCGTGGAGCAGCTCTGCGTCCACTTCATCGCCCGCCTGCGAAGAGAGCGCCGCGCTGAGGTCCCGAATGGCCGCATCCACCTGCCCCAGCCGCGCCCGCGCTCCGGCCCGGCGCTGAAGCAACCAGGCGTTGCCAGGATCCTCCGCCAGCGCAAGCGTCCAATCCCGCTCCGCCTCGGCAAAACGGTCGAGCGCCTCCAGGGACTCCGCGCGCTTCATGTAGAGCACGAGCGGCTTGCGGAACCCTCCAGCCTCCGCGGTGTCGAAGCCCGCGACGGCCTCGGCGTGGCGCCCGAGCCGCGCGAGCATGAGGGCGTGGTGGAAGCGCGTCGCGAGATGGCCCGGCGCCAGCTCCAGCACGCGCTCGAACCACACGAGCGCCTCGGCCGGAGCCCGTCCCCAGACTCCGAGCGTCAGCGCCAGCTCGATGAGGACACGCACCTGGTCCGGATGTGCCTCGGCGAGCGCGCGGATCCGCCCGAGCGCCTGGGTGTAGCGCCCGCTGCGTCGGAGGCGATCCACCTCCCGCAGCGGCTCGGACAGCTCTCGTGGCCAGGCCTTGCGCCCGTTGTGCTCCATCGACTCGCGCTCCCAGGTGGATGCGAGGCGACTCGTTACCAGCCCCAGCTGCACACAGCCACCGTCGAGACGGGCCGCGTCGACCGGGGCGGGCCCCGCCGTTGGAGGCGGCGCGGGCCCCACCCCGGTGCACGGCGCCCGGTTCAGGCCCCCCGACCTGCTCCGGCCCCCCCGGCGTATCGAGCGATGTCTGTGCCCCCGGACCGCAACGGACGCGCGGAGTCGGGAGTTGATGGGCACATGCCACTGCAAGGACGGGGCCTCCACGAGTCCCGTGGGACTCGGAGGCCCGAGGGGTGGCTCCGTGGCGCCGGATGTCACAAAGCCAACAGTGGTGTTGCTCGAAAGGTCACAACCCGCCACGTGGCGCACCGCACCACCGCGTCCGCCGAGAACGCGCGAGCGTCCGAGCCGAACGCATGCCCGTGACGTTCGGGAGGGATGACGCGATGCGTGTGTCGGGGGATGTCAGCGACCGGACGACCTGAGCAGCCGAGTCAGCTCGCGATCCAACGCCGCGGCGAACTCCTGGCGGTCCTTCGCGGAGAAGCCGCTGGGCCCGCCTGTCGTCACGCCACTCTCACGCAGCTCCTGCATGAAGTTGCGCACGGAGAGGCGCTCCTGGACGTTCTCCTCGGTGAACAGCTCTCCGCGCGGGTCCAGCACCACCACGCCCCGAGGGACGAGGAGCGCGGCGAGCGGGATGTCTTGTGTGACGGCCAGGTCACCGGCCTCGGCCGTGGCGGCGATGTGGCGATCGGCCACGTCGAGCCCGGCGCCCACCTGCACGCTCGACACCCACTCGGAGCGCGGCAGGCCGAGCGGGCGGTTGGCCACGAACACGGCCGGCACCCGCAGGCGCTGAGCCGCCCGCACGAGGATCTCCCGCACGGGGCCCGGACAGGCATCTGCATCCACCCAGATTCGCATGAGCCTGTCATTGTCGCAGGGTTCCCCAAGACTGGGAGCCCGAGGAGGCCGCCCCATGCACAATCCCGAGACACCGCCGGACCCTTCGCCCGAGCCCTCCCTCGACACCGAGGCCCCCGCGGATGCCCCCCGCGTGGGAGGCGGCAAGGTGGACCTCGCCCTCGGCGTCCTCAACGGCGTGGTCGGGGACTACCTCCACGCGAACGACAACGGCCTCGCCATCTCCATGGCGCTGCACCATGAGGGCAAGCCCGTCGCGCTCACCCGCGAGGCGCTCCAGCGCGCCTATCCACGCTCGACGGGTCGGCTGGCGTTGTGGGTCCACGGCCTCGCGGTCACCGAGTCCATCTGGGCCTTCCCGGGCGACGCGACCCGCACGTATGGCGCGATGCTGGAGCGCGACGCGGGCCTCACCCCGCTCTACCTCCGGTACAACACGGGGCTCCACGTCTCCGAGAACGGAGCCGCCCTCGCGCGCCTGCTGGAGACACTCGTCACCGAGTTCCCCGTGCCCATCGAGGAGCTGGTCCTCGTGGGCTACAGCATGGGCGGGCTCGTGGTGCGCAGCGCCTGCCACGTCGCCGCGCGGGACTCACTGACGTGGCTCTCCCACGTGAAACAGGCGCTCTATCTCGGCGTACCCCACCTGGGCAGCCCGCTGGAGCGCGTGGGAAGCGCCGTGTCGTGGGTGCTGCGCGCCATCCCCAATGCCTATACGCGGCTGGTGGCGGACGTGGCGGACCTGCGCAGCAACGGCGTGAAGGACATGGGCTACGCGAACCTGCTGCACGAGGACTGGCAAGACGCCGATCCCACCGTGCCGCTCCAGAATCGCCGACACCCCGTTCCGCTGCTGCCGACGATCTCCCATCACCTCATCGCCGGCGCGCTGTCACGCGACGAGCGCAACTGGGTCTCGCTGCTCTTCGGCGACGGCGTCGTGCCCGTGTCGAGCGCGACCGGGCGCGCGAAGCCCGAGGATCGCAGCCCCGTCTTTCCCCAGGAGAACGTGAAGGTGGTGAACGCCATCGACCACGTGGCCATCGCGCATCACGAACAGGTGTATGCCCTCATTCGCGAGTGGTTCGCCCCGGAGGCCGCATGAAGCGCTGGCGAGGATTGAAGAACCTGGTGCAGGACGCCGTGGACCATGGCGCGACCGCCATCGAGGAGGTGCACCGCAACAGCGCGGCGACCCCGTTCCAGTTGCTGGAGCAGGTGCCCGGCCTCGAGAAGCCCGCGCGTGTGGCCCACGGCATTCATGACCTGGCCCTGTCCGGCTCGTACGGAATGGTTCGGCTGGTCACGCGACAGGTGGGCAAGGCGCTCGATCACGTGCTCGACGCGATCGACACGCCGTCCGAACCCAAGCCCTGAGGGCCATTACCTCGCGCGTCATCGCGGCACCTCGGCCTCCTGCGTACAAGACACCCATCGGCGCGACGGAAAAGCCCGCGCGCCGATGCGTGAACCCTGTCACCACCGAGGAGCCTCCCCATGACCGCCACCGAGCTGACGCAGATCATCGACCTCTACCTCGCCGCCTGGAACGAGCTGAACCTCGATCGCCGCGCGACGGTCATCGCCCAGGTCTGGGACAAGGAGGGCCGGCTCATCGATCCGCCCCTCGCGTCGAGCGGACACGCCGGCATCAGCGAGCACATCAGCGCGCTGCACTCCCAGTTCCCGGGGCACGCGTTCCGGCGCGCCAGCGGCATCGACTCGCACAACGGATTCGTCCGCTTCGCGTGGGAGCTGATGACGCCCCAGGGCACCGTGGCGATGACCGGCATGGACGTGGGCGAACTGACGCCCGAGGGCAAGCTGCGCCGGGTGACGGGCTTCTTCGGCCCGCTGCCTGAACTCACGAAGGCGTGAGCCCCGCGCTCAAGCGACGACGGCCGCCGCGAAGTGGACGTGATCGAACGCGCGGTAGCCGTCGCTCCGCCCCGCGAAGTAGCGCTCCTGGATGTCGGCGGGCGTGAGCTGCTCGCGCGCAGTCAGCCCCACCTCGCGCAGCAGCGCGGGCAGCTCCGCGGCATCGAGTCCCGTCCGCATCGGCTCGCCCGCCTGTCGCACCGCCGCCAACAACCGCTGCGCCCGTGTCGAGGCCCGCTCCGGCACGAAGGCCTCCGTCTCCAGATGATCGAACACCACCGTGCTGCCACGCGCCGCCACGGTGGCGATGGACCGCAGCGTCCGCAGCACGCTGTCGCGTGGCAGGTAGTACGTCACGCCCAGCCAACTGAAGAACGCGGGCACACGCGAGTCGAAGCCCGCCTCGCGCAGCACGTCCTCCAGCGCGTCTCGCGAGAAGTCGATGGGGACGAAGCGCAGCCGCGGGGGCTCGCGCCATCCCGCCCGCGCCACGCGGCGCCGCATGTCCGCCTGCGTGACGGGGTGGTCCAACGAGAACACCCGCACCTGTCGCGCGGACTCAGGGCACCGGTACGCGAACGTGTCCAGGCCCGCGCCCAGGATGACGTACTGCGCGATGCCCTCGGGCACCGAGGCCACCAGGAGCGACTCGGTGTAGCGCGCCCGAGACAGCGAAATGGAAGCGCCCAGCGCCCGCATCGAGCGAGCCAAGGCGACAGCCGGAGCCATCCCGGGCACCCAGTCCTCCGGCGCGAAGTACGCGGCCGCCGATCCCAGATGCTGACTGATTGTCGCCCACTCCTCGGGCGCGAAGAGCTGCTCCGCCAGGAAGTCATCGAAGATTCGGGGCGTGTCGTTCCGGGCGTGGTGCGCGCGGGTGAACGCACTGATCAGCGCGGTGACGCTCGGCGTGGATTCGCTCATGGGTCGGCTCCTCGGGAGCGCGAGACAGGCCTCGCGCATGCACCTTCGAGTAGCACCCGGGCTTCAGGCGAATCAACAAAACATCAATAATTTCGGCACCTTACAACAACAAGCCCCCTCCTGTCAATCCCTCGACGGGGCGGGCGCTCACGACGGCGGCATCGGCCCCAGGTAGTCGAGCGGCTCCATGGGCTTTCCGTCCACGCGCACCTCGAAGTGCAGGTGCGGTCCGGACGTCTTGCCGGACTCGCCCACGGTGGCGATGACCTGCCCCCGGCGCACCTTCTGCCCCGTGCGCACGCGCAGGTCGCGGTTGTGGGCGTACAGCGTGATGAGCTGCGCCGAGTGCTCGACGATGGCGATGAGTCCATAGCCCTTCTGCTCGCCCGCATAGAGCACGGTGCCTTCCTGCGCGGTCTTCACGGGCGTGCCCGCGGGCGCCGCCAGGTCCACGCCGTCGTGCGGCTCCTTGCCCTTCTTGCCGAACCGGCCGTACAGCACGCCCTTGAGCGGCCAGTCGAGCAGCCCTTGTGTCGCCACGCGCGGACGCGCGGACGCAGAGCCAGGACGTCCCGACAACACCCGGCCTCGCGCGGGCGGTGGATCCTCTCGCCGCGCCACCGGAGGTCGCGCACGACGCGGTGAGGACACCGGCGCGGAGCCCGGAGAGGAGAGCACCAGTTCGGGCTCCTCATCCGAGTCCACGTGTCCCGAGGACTCCATCTCCACCGGGCCGGACGCGGTGCCGGGGATGGTCAGCTCCTGCCCCACCGAGATCGCCCGCGCGTCGGAGATGCCGTTGGCCTTGGACAGCTCCTCCACCGTGAGGCCGTACGTCTTGGCGATGCGGTACATCGTCTCGCCGGGAGCCACGGTGTGGCGCATGGCCACCAGCTCGGGCTCCACGTGAGCGGGGCGCAGGGCGAAGGGCAGCGGCTCACCGGCCGCCTTCTTCCCCTTCCCCGCGCCCGAGCACTCCGGCGCCTCGGGGAGGACGCCGTCCCCCAACCCACTGGAGGCCCGGGTCCCCGCGCAGCCGCCGAGCAGCGCGGCCACGAGGAGGACCCGGAGCACGTGCTCCGCGCGGCTGGTGCCCCGTCTCGGCAAACTCAGGCACCGTCCGGGTCGTGCCGCTGGAAGCCATCCAGCGTCCAACTCGTGAGGCCCGCGATACGCCCGTGGTCGGTCAGGTCCAGGTGCAGCGGCGTCACCGACACGCGCTTGTCCAAGTGCACCGCGTTGCAGTCGCTGCCCTGGATGTCCTCGTGTTGGTAGTCCGTGCCGCCAATCCAGTAGTACTTCCGGCCGCGCGGATCCTCTTTCTCCACGACGTCGTAGCCGTAGGAGTGCCGGCCCAGCCGCGTGACGACGTAGCCGTCCGGCTCCACGCCTCCGGGGATGTTCACGTTGAGGAGCATCCGAGGCGGCAGCGGACGAGACAGCGCGGACTGCGCCAGCGACCGGGCGAAGCGCGCCGCGGGCCCGAAGTCGAACGGCCCCCGAGACACGAGGCTGAACGCAATGGCGGGCACCCCGAGCTGGGCCGCCTCCATCGCCGCGGCCACCGTCCCTGAATAGGTGACGTCGTCCGCCAGGTTCGAGCCGTGGTTGATGCCGGAGACCATGAGCTGAGGACGAGCATCCTTCAGCAGGTGCACCAGCGCCAGATACGAGCAGTCCGTCGGGGTGCCGTCCACGGCGAACCACCGCTCACGCACCTGTTTGATGCGCAGCGGCCGATGCAGGCTGATGGCGTGCGACGCGGCGCTCTGCTCGCGATCAGGCGCCACGACCCACACTTCACCCAAGGGACTGACGGCCTCGACGAGCGCCTGGAGTCCCTCGGAGAAGTAGCCGTCGTCGTTGGAGACGAGGATGCGAGGAAGAGGAGCGCTCACGGCTCACTTCTTCTTCTTGGCCAGGGAGCGCATCGCGCCCATGCCCGCGTAGCGCGCGCCCGCGCCCAGCTCCTGCTCGATGCGCAAGAGCTGGTTGTACTTGGCCACGCGATCCGAGCGCGACGCCGAGCCCGTCTTGATCTGCCCGCAGTCGAGCGCCACGGCCAGGTCCGCGATGGTGGTGTCCTCGGTCTCGCCCGAGCGGTGGCTCATGATGGACGTGAAGCCCGCGCGGTGCGCCATGCGCACGGCGTCGAACGTCTCGGTCAGCGTGCCAATCTGGTTCACCTTCACCAGGATGGAGTTGGCCACGCCGCTGGCGATGCCGCGCTCCAGCCGCTCCACGTTGGTGACGAACAGGTCATCGCCCACGAGCTGCACCTGGTTGCCGAGCGCGTCGGTGAGCTTCTTCCAGCCGTCCCAGTCGTCCTCCGCCATGCCGTCCTCGATGGAGACGATGGGGTAGCGCTCGGAGAGGCCGCGGTAGTAGTCCAGCAGGCCCTGGGCGTCGTACTCCTTGCCCTCGCCCTTGAGCTTGTACTTCTTGGACGCCTTGTCGAAGAACTCGCTGGCGGCCACGTCCAGCGCGAGGAACATCTGCTCGCCGGCCTTGAAGCCCGCCGCGTCGATGGCCTCCATGATGAGCTTGAGCGCCTCCTCGTTGGCCGGGAGGTCCGGGGCATAGCCGCCCTCGTCGCCCACGCCCGTGGCCAGCTTGCGCGCCTTGAGGATCTTCTTGAGCGCGTGGAACACCTCCGCGCCCCAGCGCAGGCCCTCGGCGAAGCTCTTCGCTCCGGCGGGCACCACCATGAACTCCTGCACGTCCACGCGCGTGTCCGCGTGCGCGCCGCCGTTGAGGATGTTCATCAGCGGCACCGGCAGCGTGCGGGCCTGCAGGCCGCCCACGTAGCGGTACAGGGGCAGCCCATGCGCCTCGGCCGCCGCGCGAGCACATGCCATGGACACGGCGAGGATGGCATTGGCGCCCAGCTTGGACTTCGTGGGCGTGCCATCCAGCTCCAGCATGAGGCGATCCACCGCCACCTGATCCGCCGCGTCCTCGCCGATGAGGGCCGGGGCCAGCGTCTCCAGCACGTGGGCGACGGCCTTGCGCACGCCCTTGCCCAGGTAACGGCCCTTGTCGCCGTCGCGGAGCTCAATGGCCTCGTGCTCACCCGTGGAGGCGCCCGAGGGCACCGCCGCGCGGCCCCGAGCCCCTCCCACCAGTTGAACCTCCGCCTCCACGGTGGGGTTGCCACGGGAGTCGAGCACTTCACGCGCCAGGATTTGAGCGATCTCAGTCATAGGCAGCCGGTTCTAGAAGGACATACCGGAGGGGGCAAGCACGCTCACGCGAGGGGCTGCTACACTGTCCACCCGCCGAATGCCTCCACCCAGTCGCCGCGCCCGCGCAGGGCCTGATCCACTCCCCGGGCGCCGGGGCCGAGGCGCCCTCATGGGCCTGGCCGTCGGCAACGCCCTGGCCATCCCCACCGCGGGCCGCGCGCTCTACGCCCCGGCCTTTCCCCAGCTCACGGACGGGCCCTATCAGACGCTCATGGGCGGCGGCCCCCACGCCCTGCGCAAGGGACAGGTGACGGAGCCCACCCAGCTGGCCGTCTGCCTGGGCCTGAGCCTGCGCGAACTCAAGCGCTACGACGCCCTGGACGCGCTCCGCCGCTATCGGGCGTGGCAGCCCCACGCCATCGCCGTCAGCGAGGCCATGAAGGAAGTGCTGGACGAGTGCCAGGAGTGCGCCCCCCCGCTGGTCCCCAGCGCGGGCCGGCGCATCTGGCTGCGCCGCTTCCGCAAGTCCACCGACGCGGGCGCGTTGGCGCGCACCGCTCCGCTCGGCGTCTACCTCGCTCGCAATCCCCCGGCGCGCACCCAGGCCTCGCTCGAGGACTCGGCCCTCACCCACTTCGCCCCGCTCAGCCAGCTGGCCTGCGCCGCCCTCAACGCGGCCATCGCCCACGCGATGACGGGCGGGAGCGACCTCCAAGCCGAAGACCTGATCCCCGCCGCGGAATCGGGCCTCTCCCTGGCCGGCGCCGCCCTGGGCCGCGCTGAGCCGGACGCCATCCAGGACGTGGCCGCCGCCGCCGCCGCGCTGCGGCAGGATCTGGAGCTGGCCCGCCGGGACGACCCACAGCTCTACGGCCCCGAGGTGCACCTGCACCGCCCGGCCCACCACGCGGTGCGCGCCGCCTTCCGGCTCGCCTTCTGGGAGCTGCTGCACGTGCCGTCGTGGGAAGGCGCGCTCCTGGACGTCATCCACCGGGGCGGCGACACCGAGGCCCATGCCGCTGTCGCAGGCGCCCTCCTGGGGGCCTTCCACGGCGACGAGGCCATTCCGCAGGACTGGCGCAGGATGGTGCTGGAGGTCCTCGCGCAGTCCCGCGGGCCCCTGTGGGACGTGTACCACCCGCGCCACCTCGTGACGCTGGCGCTCTAGTCCCTGGAAATGCGCGACGCCCGCGTGAGCGTCCCCGGGGACAGTCATCGCGGGCGTGGGTACACACCGAGGCCCTGGGGCCGCGGCGACTCGTTTCAGACGCAGAGGTCGATGACGACCACGCCGCGTGAGGGCTTCTCGTTCTCGGTATCCGTCTTCCGATGCGGCCGGTCCTCGGGCATCGGCAGCGGCAGCTCCGCCACGGGTCGCTCGTATTCCTCACGGCGCAACCGCTCGCGGCGCTTGATCTCTTCGATGATGAAGGCGTCGAGCATGGGTTCGGTCTCTCCCTCAGCCTACGTACCCCGATGTACGCCCGCCGTCCCGCCCCAATACCAGTTCCAGATGCGTCAGATGCAAATTAAGAACCCTGGTTCCTCTCTAGGCACGCCGGAGCCATCCTGCATGGTTGCCCGTCCGCCAACCGACATCCAAGCCAGGGAGACCGTGGCGAGAATGTCAGGGGCCGCGCAACCTTCTGCGGATTCTAATAGCGCCGTCGCGGCCCGCAAGCAGCCCAACCCGCAGGCAAAGCCCCGCGATTCGGGCAGGCCCCTTCGCGAAAAGGGGCCCGCCTGCACGCTCGCCGGACACCGGGGTGGGAACGACTCAGGGCGCTTCCGCGCGGCGCTTGAACGCGTCCAGCATCTTGGGCAGCGAGGTGTCCACGAGCGCGTTGACGATGGACTTGGGCACGAGGGCGCCCAGGGCCATCTCCACGTTGTACGTCGCGCGCGTCTTGCCCTCGCCCTCCGGCTCGAGCACCCAGCTGCCGCGGTTGTCCTTCATGACCTCGCCCTCGACGAAGGTCCAGGACATGCGGCGCGGGCGGTCCTCGGTGACGCGGATGGTGTAGCGGATCCGCTTCATCACCTCGACCTCGTAGTGCACGTCCACCGTGTTGCCCTGGCGCTTGGACGTGCTGACCTTCTTCACCTCCGGAAGGAAGTCCGGGTAGCGGTCGAAGTTCATGACGACGTCGAAGACCTTCTCGACGGGGGCATTGATGGTGATGGTCCGCGTGGCGCCAGCCATGGATGACTCCGGGATGCGAGGGTGTGGGACGGATTACAGAGCGTAGCCCGGCTTCTTGTCGAACTTGTGCAGGGACTGGATGAAGCGCACGGTGCTCGTCTTGCTGCGCATCACGACCGAGTGCGTCTCGCAGCCGCCGCCGAAGAAGCGCACGCCCTTGAGGAAGTCACCGGTGGTGACGCCCGTGGCGGCGAACATCACCTCGCCCTTGGCCAGCTCCTCCGCCGTGTAGATGCGGTGGATGTCCGTGATGCCCATCTTCTTCGCGCGCTCGATCTCCCCGGCGTTGCGCGGAACGAGCCGCCCCTGCATGTCACCGCCCGTGGCGCGGATGGCGGCCGCGGCGATGACGCCCTCGGGGGCGCCGCCGATGCCCATCAGCACGTCCACGCCCGTGCCCTCGAAGCACGTGGCGATGGCGCCGGCCACGTCACCGTCCTCGATGAGCCGGATGCGCGCGCCCGCGGCGCGGATCTCCTTGATGAGGTCCGCGTGGCGCTCGCGCTCCAGCACCATCACGGTGAGGTCCTCGACGTAGACCTTCATCCGCTCGGCGATGGCGCGGAGGTTGTCCGTGGGGCTCTTGGTGAGGTCAATGGCGCCCCGGGCGCGCGGACCGACGACGAGCTTCTCCATGTACGTGTCGGGCGCGTTGAGCAGGCCGCCCTGGCTGGCCATGGCCACGACGGAGATGGAGCCCGGCCGGCCGTAGGCGCAGAGGTTGGTGCCCTCCAACGGGTCGAGCGCGATGTCCACCGCGGGCGCGCCCTCGCCGCGCTTGCCCACCTTCTCGCCGATGTAGAGCATGGGCGCCTCATCGCGCTCGCCCTCGCCGATGACGACGGTGCCGTCGATCTGCAGCGCGTCGAAGGCGCGGCGCATGGCGTCCACCGCGACCTGGTCCGACTCGTTCTTGTTGCCGCGGCCCATGAGGCGAGCCGAAGCGATGGCCGCCATCTCGGTGACGCGCACGGCCTCCATTGCCAGGTTGCGATCCATTGTGGTGCTCCTCGTGTTTCAAAGAATCCGGTGGGACGTCGAGTTCGGAAGTCGCGGGGTCAAGCGTCGGGCGGCATCAACCGGGTGATGGCTTCGGGCATGCGGGTGGGCCGGCCGTCGCGCCCCACGCAGGCATGCATCGTGCGGCCCAGGCACAAGAGCTCCGGCGACTCCCCGTCGCGCAGCAGCTCGTAGGTGAACACGAGGGACGCGCGCCGCAGCTCGCTCAGCGACGTGCGGATGACGAGCAGGTCGTCATAGCGAGCGGAGGCCTTGTACTGGGCGCTCGCCTCCACCACGGGCAGCATCAGCCCGGAGCGCTCTATCTCTCGGTAGCTGCCACCGTGTGCGCGGAAGAACTCGCTCCGAGCGAACTCGAAGTAGCGAAAGTAGTTCGCGTAGTACACGACACCCATCTGGTCCGTGTCGCCGTAGATGACGCGCAGCCGTGCCTCGACCATGTGTGGGCCGCCCATATCAGGGAGCCCCGCCGTGTCCAAGGACGCCGGCCGTTTGATGGTGGCTTCTGACCATCCCCCTGCGCCCGTGGCTCTCGGCTGCTGGCCCAGCGCGCCTGAGACGCCGCACCGGGTCCCCCCACGAGGAGGCACCACGAAAAAACGCGCCGCCACCTCGAAGGGTGACGGCGCGTCTCGCGTTGAGTCGAGCAGAGCTCCAGGCGCTTCGAGCGCCCTACCCCTGCGATGCGGCGGCGCGCGGCTTGCGCGCGGACTTCTTCGCGGCGGAGATCTCCAGCGACAGGTCCATCGCGCGCGCCGAGTGCGTCAGCGCGCCCATGGACACGAAGTCCACGCCCATCTTCGCCAGCCGAGGCAGGCGCTCCAACGTGACACCGCCGGAGACCTCGAGCGGGACCCGGCCGCCCGCGAGCTTCACGGCCTCGCGAATCTGCGCGTCGTCCATGTTGTCGAGCATCACCACGTCAGCGCCCGCCTCGATGGCCTCGGTGAGCTGCTTGAGCGAGGTGACTTCAATCTCGATCTTCACCAGCCGAGGGCCGTGGGCCTTCGCGCGACGGACCGCCTCCGTCACGGAGCCGCCCACCGCCGCGATGTGGTTGTCCTTGATGAGGATGCCGTCGAAGAGGCCAAAGCGGTGGTTGGTGGCGCCGCCCAGCCGCACGGCCTCCTTCGCCAGTCCGCGCATGCCTGGCGGCGTCTTGCGCGTGTCGAGGACGAGGAGCTTCGAGCCGCGCACGGACGTCATCGCCTGCTGCGCCAACGTCGCGATGCCCGCGGCCCGCTGCACCAGGTTGAGGGCCGTGCGCTCGGCGGCGAGCAGGGAGCGAAGCCGACCGTGGACGCGCGCGGCGACCACCTTCGGCTTGATCTCCTCGCCGTCCCGCCGCAGCACCTCCACCTCCACCCGGGGATCGACCTTGTGGAAGACGCGGGTGAAGGCCTCCAGCCCCGCGAGCACCAGCTGCTCCTTGGCGAGCAGCTCGCCACTGCCCTCCGCGTCGGCGGGGACCAGGGCCAGGGACGTGACGTCTCCCGCGGCCCCCAGGTCTTCGTCGAGCGAGAGGTCGATGAGTCGATCGAGGTAATCCTGCTGCACGTCTCCTCCTACCTACGAGCCTTGCCGGTCCGGGCCGGTGACTTCCCGCGGTTGACCTTCTTCGCCACGGCCGTCTTGGCCGGAGCCTTCTTCGCCAGCTTCTTGGCCGGAGCCTTCTTCGCAGCGACCTTCTTCGCGGACGCCTTGCCCGACGCCTTCTTGGCCGCGACCTTCTTCGCAGGCGCCTTGGCCGAGCCCTTCTTCGCCGCGACCTTCTTCGCAGGCGCCTTGGCCGAGCCCTTCTTCGCCGCGGCCTTCTTCGCAGGCGCCTTGGCCGTCTTCTTCGCCGCGGCCTTCTTCGCCGGCGCCTTGGCCGTCTTCTTCTCCGCGACCTTCTTCGCGGGCGCCTTGGCGGCC